>CANJNY010000006.1 GCA_947475715.1 Prolixibacteraceae bacterium | reverse complement strand
GTAACGAAAGGTGCAATGCTATAACAAAAAACCTGAAATCCTTTTGAAGCCAGACCTGCTGCTACTGAAATCATGCTTTGTTCGGCAACCCCCATATTGATAAACCGATCTTTCATCGAATCCCGGAGCTCTTCCAACGCGTTAAATCCCAGGTCTCCGGTGAGGAACAGGATCTGTTTGTTGTCAATTGCAATGCTTTTTAGGCAGCTCGCTAATTCTCTACGCATTGTATTGACTTTTTATTTCATCCCGAGCCTGGTTATATTGGGCTTGGTTCATTGGCCAATAATGCCAGTCAATGGTATTCTCCATAAATGAAACCCCCTTCCCCTTTATTGTATTTGCTATCAGCAATTTGGGTCTGGAGGAGGTAGATTCTTTAAATGTTTTTATTGCCTCATTAATCTGTCTGATATCATGCCCATCTGGAATTTCTGCTACATCAAATCCTATTAATGACCAAACTTCGTGTCTTGCCGTATCACTAAGTACATCGTGTGAGTAGTCAAATCCCTGAATTTTATTCTTATCAATAATTACGATCAGATTATTAAGCATATGCTTGACAGCAAAATGGGCGGTTTCCCATGTGGTGCCTTCGTTTGTGTCACCATCAGAAAGCAAGACATAAACCCAGGAATCATCCTTGTTGAATTTATTTGCTTTTGCTACGCCTGCAGCTAAGGGAAATCCATGCCCCAGAGAGCCGGTAGCAAAAGGGATTCCCTTTATGCTGCCAGGTGCAGGATGAGCAGGGAAAATAGTATTATCGCAGTAGATCGTTTTAAATTGCTCATCTGAAATTTCCCCCGTCTCTTTTAAGCAGCAATACAAGCCTAATGCGGCATGTCCTTTGGATAAAATAAATGTGTCGCCATTTTGTTTTTGAAATAGTAACACAGAAATTAAAATATCAATACAGCTAAGGGTGCTACCAATATGGCCTGCATTTGAACGGTAATGCAAATCGAGCAATTGCAATTTAATTTTTCGTTGAATCTGATTTATTCTATTCATTGATAATTAACCGGTTTTATTAACCTTTAAGGTTATCCTGTGATTAAATTTTAGTCTGGCTTTTCCAATAATTAAAGGATAATCAACTGAATATTAAACTTGCAATTATTATTATAAAACAAGGATCTCTGGCATTAAGAATAATTTCGATTAAAATTTTATGCTAAGTTAGATTAGTGGATAAATCTACACAATAATTAATTGTTTAAAGTCAAAATCATAAAAAAAACTTCGCGTACTTTAGGTTACTCTGATTTTAGATTTTTGACCGGAGAATTTCGGCAGTTTCCAGGCAAATCGAGTAAGCAATTATTTACTTCTCCTATTTCCTGCTTATTTTATTGCCTTCTCCAATAGTGTTTTTACAATCTCCCTGTTTTTAATGGCCGCCTCATCTTTGGGATTTAATTCGATTGTTTTGTCGTAATCAGCTATAGCGTCTTTGTAATCTTTTAGGTATACTTTGTAATTAGCCCGGTTAAAATACCCCTGAGAATCCTGGGGATTTAATTCTATTGTCTTATTAAAATCATTCATAGCTGTAAAATAATCTTCTGACATATAGTATGCCAAACCCCGGTTAAGATACACCTCTTTATTTGTCGGATCCACCTGTAGTGTTTTGCTAAAATCGTTTATTGCTGCGGAATAATCTTTTGCCATAAAATTGGTTAGCCCACGGTTAAAATAGGCAGATACTTTTTGTGGATTTAACTCAATTGATTTGGTGAAATCCTTGATGGCATTCAAGTGATTATTTACATAGCAATGGGCCAAGCCTCTTGTAAAATACCAATCACTATTTTGGGGATCTTTCTGAATGGATATTGTAAAGTCTTTAATCGCGGAAGCATAATCTTTCGCCATAAATTCGGCATTAGCTATTTTGGGATAGATATCACTGTAGTTATTATTAATTTTAATGACCCTTGTAAAATCGCTAATCGCTTTGTTAAGATAAATCATTTGTGTCTTATGATCAACTGAGGTTAAATAGCTATTATAGTAGCAACAGCCCCTGTTGTTCAAGGCAATTGTGCAATCAGGATATTGATCCAAAATATTCCCATAAAAAGAGTCGTCATTTTCCCAGAAGTTTAGCCGGGACGCACTTACTTTTGTAAACATTAAAAAGCATATGACAATAAAAAATAGGAATGATTTTTTATAAATATCTGCAAAAGCAGATAAATATTCATACACCTTTCCGATAATGAAAAATATCCCAATATATGGAATGTAGGTATAACGATCTGCCATTGTGGCATTTCCTACAGCGATAATCTGAAGAACCAGGATGATTGTGACGATAAAAAACCCAAACCCGAAAACCGCATCTTTACCCCATCTGCGCGAATACCAAACAAAATATAAAATGAAGCCTACAAAGATTCCGGATAAATAATAGCTCAACGGAAGAGATGATCCGGCTAAATTAGGGTATGGGTAAATTGCACAAAGATGGATGGGGATAAAGACCCTTGTAATGTATGTTGCAAAAGCATCTACAACAATAAAAAAATGATGAAGAACAGAGATTGTGAATTCAGGACGAATTGCAGATTTTTGAGAATATAAAGCGACTATTCCAACTATAACCGAAATGATCAAAAAGGGGATCTTTTCGAGTGCCATTTTCCAATCGAATTTTCTGTTTAAATAATAATCCAGCAGAACCATTACCAACGGAAGGATAACTGCAGCCGA
Organism: Prolixibacteraceae bacterium; assembly: GCA_947475715.1. Lineage (GTDB taxonomy): Bacteria > Bacteroidota > Bacteroidia > Bacteroidales > Prolixibacteraceae > JAAFHB01. Next base: position 77,803 of record CANJNY010000006.1, on the reverse strand, counting down.
CTTGCTTAAACAGGAGAGCAAAAAGAAGATGCCGGAGTATATTAATGATTTAAGCTTGCCGGAATTAAGATAATTAGCATATTGAATAAGCGAGAGGAGGAAGAAAAAGGCATATAAAACATCCTTTCGTTCGGAAATCCAGGCTACAGATTCAACATGCATCGGATGAACCGCAAAAAAAGCGGCTGTAATCAAAGCCGTAATAAGATTTTTAGGAGAAATTTTACGTATCAAAACAAAGACTAAGAATGAATTAGCAAGGTGCAGTAAAATGTTATTTAAGTGGAAAATTGAGGCTGAGTTTCCCATGACTTTATATTCGGCGGCATAGGTCAGCATGGTAAGCGGTTGATAATTCCAGTTATAAAAATCAGTAAAGAATAGTTTAATATTTTCCCATTTAAAATCTTTAATCGCAGGATTTTGGGTTATATATTTATCGTCATCCCAGGAAAGAAAATCAAATTTAAGTGCCTTAAAATAAATCAAAAACGTTGTTAAAAAGAGTACCGCTAAAGCTATCCAAATCCAATTATCCCGATTGCTTTTTAATAGTGGCAATCTATTTTTTTGCCACGAATTCTGAGTTCTCATATTTTGATCTTTATTCTTTGATATCTTTTGATTCATCTTTTTGAATGCATCTTTGATGTTACTGCGGGTTAGATTTAATGGAATTTATATCTTGTCTTTAATAAACGATCTTACCTGGTTTTTAAATTTGCTAAAAACGATTTAATAATGAGTCTGTTTTTAACGGTAAGGGAATCACCCGGATTAAGCTCGATTATTTGATCATAATCTAAAATGGTTCCCGTATAATCCTGAAGCTTGAATTTTAAGATGCTTCTATTTTGGTAGGCTTCAAGATAAGAAGGATCTAATATAATTGCTTTATCATAATCCTTTAAAGATGAATCATAATTTTGCAGCTGCATTTCAGCATTTGCCCGATTAAAATATCCATCTGCGGCATTGGGATTTAGGCTGATATATTGGCTAAGATCATGAACGGCAGCGGTATAATCTTTTGACATGTAGTATGCCAGAGCCCGGTTTAGATACACCTCTTTATTCGTCGAATCCGCCTGAAGGGTTTTGCTAAAATCATTTATTGCTGCAACATAATCTTTTATCATATAGTTTGAGACTCCTCTTGGAAAATAGCACTTTACATTTCCGGGATCTTCACTAAGGGCACTGTTATAGTCCTTTACTGCAGCCAAATAATCCTTAGCTAAATATTCTGCCTTAGCTCTGCCAGAATAAATTCTTCTGTAGTGCTTATTAAGGTCAATTACTCTTGTATAATCTTTAATCGCATTATTAATATTTAAAGTTCTTTTGACAGAATCTGTGGCAGTAACGGGGCTATCCAGGTAATATGCAGCTCTGTTGAAATATGCAATGCTGCAATCAGGATATTGATCCAATACATTTCCAAAAAGTGTCAGGTCTGATTTCCATACTGATATCCTTCCACTACTGATTGATATAAAAGAAATAAAGCCAATTATAAATACGAGTAACGACAGGTTTTTATAAACTAAATTCGTTTTAGTGCTTATATACGAATAAAGTTTTCCCCCAATAAAAAATAGTCCGATATACGGAATGTAGGTGTAACGATCTGCCATAGTTGCGTTTCCAACAGAAACAATTTGAAGGACTAAAACTATTGTTAAAATGAAAAATCCAAATCCAAAAATAATATCCTTTCCCCATCTGCGCGAATACCAAACAGCAGATATGATAAGTCCCAAAAATATGCCCGATAAATAATAACTGAAGGGGAGCGATAAGTTTAAATTAGGGTATGGATAAATTGCCGATTGATGAATGGGAACAAATGCTTTTAAAATATAGGTTACAAATGAATCGATAACCACGAAGAGATGATTGGTGAATGAAATTGCAGTTTCAGGACGAAGTGCCGTTTTTTGTGAATATATTGCCACTATACCAAAAATAAGAGAAATTATCAAAAAAGGAATCTTCTCGAACACAATTTTCCAATCCCATTTTCTGTTTAAATAATAATCAATCAACATCATTACTAAAGGGGTAATAACTGATGCCGACTTACTCAAACATGAAAACATAAAGAATATACCGGAAAATATCAGGAACTTAAGCTTCTGATTTCTAATGTAATTGATATATGCAATAAGTGAAAGGAGAAAGAAAAATGAATACAAAACATCCTTTCGCTCAGAAATCCATGCCACCGATTCCACATGCATTGGATGCACTGCAAAAAAAGCAGCAGTAATTAAGGCTATTGTATTATCCTGGGCTGAAATCTTTCGTATAAATATAAAAACCAGAATGGTATTAGCGATGTGTATCAGGAGGTTGTTAAAATGGAAAAATGAAGCCGAATTCCCCATAATCTTATATTCCAAAGCATACGTTATCATTGTAAGTGGATGATAATTCCACACATAGAATTTCGTAAAGAAAGATTGAATATTCCCCCATTTCAAATCCTTGATGTCATTATTTTCTGTTATATAAGCACAGTCATCCCATGTGAAAAGTAAATCAAATTTTAATACTTTTAAATAAATCAAAATCGTGGTAAATAAAATTGCTGAAAGAATGAACCAAGCCCATTTGTCAGTAGTGAATTTTAACGATTCTGACAGCCGATTTTGTTTTGTATCGATAGTCAGTTTTGCATTAGTTTTCTTTGATTTCACACGTAATGAATTATTTATCTAAAATAGACTTAACAATTTGCCGGTTTGAAATGGTTGCCGGATCTTTCGGATTTATTTTGATTGCGGAATCGTAATCTGCCAGTGCACCCTTATAATCCTTTAGAAATACTTTGGCATTGGCACGATTATAATATCCCGTTGATGCATTTGGATTTAATTCGATAGTTTTACTGAAATCATTAATAGCACCAGAATAATCCTTAATCCGATAGTATGCCAAACCCCGAATATTATAGGAGTCATTATTCGTAGGGTCAACTTTAATTGAAATACTTAAATCTTTAATTGCATTGTAATAATCGGTTGCCCAGAAGCGTGACAAACCTCTGTTATAATAAGCAGATACTTTAGTTGGATTTAATTCAATTGACTTGCTGAAATCGTAAATGGCTGCATCGTAATTTTTTATCATATAGTTCGAGATACCTCTGGTATAGTAAACATCAATATCCTTAGGATTTTCAGCTATCGCTTTATTAAAGTATATAACCGCCGTAGAATAATTTTTTGCCAAATATTCGGAGTTCGCTTTATTGGTATAGATTTCAGGGAAGTTCTTGTCAATTTCAATGACTCTATCGAAATCCTTAATCGCCTTCTTAAGATCCTCCTCTCTTCTTGTACTATCCACAGCAGCCTTTGAATTAATTAAATAATAAGAGCCCCTGTTATTGTAGGCAGCTGCACAATCGGGGTATTGATTTAAAACATTTCCGTAAAGTGTCAGATCGTTCTCCCATGCGGGTACACGCGCAGAGCTAATTCCGGCCAATACGACAAAACCAAATACTAAAGTGGCCAGGAGAAATTTTTTATAAACCAAATTTTTATTCCGGGATACGAATTCATAAAATTTCCCCACGATAAAAAACAGCCCTATATAGGGTACGTAAGTATAACGATCTGCCATGGTCGCATTTCCGACCGAGACTATTTGAATGACCAGGATGATCGTTATTATAAAAAAACCAAAACCAAAAATAGTATCCTTTCCCCATTTGCGTGAGTACCAAACACCATATAAAATTGGCACAATAAATAATGCAGATAAAAAATAGCTCAAGGGAAGAGATCCACCATTCAGATTGGGGTAGGGGTAAATTGCAGAAAGATTAACGGGGACAAATACTCTTGAAATATAGGTCACAAATGCATCCAAAACAATGAAAATATGGTTCGGGAATGAAGTTGCGGATTCGGGTCTAAGGGCAGTTTGCTGGGAATGAATTGCAACTAACCCAAATATTAGTGAGATCAGAAAAAAAGGAATCTTCTCAAATATTATTTTCCAGGCTATCTTCCTGTTTAAATAATAATCCAACAACAAAAATACTAAAGGAAGAATAACCGCAGCGGACTTACTCAAGCAGGAAAGTAGAAAAAAAACACCTGAAAATACCAGTAGTTTAACCTTTGAGTTCAAAAGGTAATTGGTATAATAAATAAGCGAAATAAGAAAGAAAAAGGTATATAAAACATCCTTTCGTTCTGAAATCCAGGCCACAGATTCAACGTGCATCGGATGAACCGCAAAAAAAGCTGCCGTTATTAACGCAACGATCTTATTTTGAGGCGAAATTTTCCTTATAAAAATATAGACTAAAAATGTATTTGCAAGGTGCAATACGATGTTATTAAAGTGAAATAAAGCGGATGACATACCCATTACCTTATATTCTGCCGCATACATCAACATTGTAACAGGCTGATAATTTGAAACATAGAATTTGGTGAAAAATGACTTAATATTTTCCCATTGTAGATTCCGGATATCAATGTTTTCCAGGATATATTTCTCATCATCCCAACAAAAAAGAATGTCAAACTTCAATGCTTTAAAATAAATCAAAAAAGCTGTTAAAAAGATCACTGCTAAGCCAATCCAGATCCAAAGATTTTTTGGGGTTATTAGGTTTTCTGAATTGGTTTTTGAACCCGATTGTACATTATTTGGTTTTTTGCTTCTTTCGTTTGATGTCATTACTCAATATTTGAAGGAATTACTTATTATTTCATTGAACTATCCAAAAAAGATTTTACAATCTGCCTGTTTTTGATGGTTACCGTATCTTTAGAATTTAGCTCAATTATTTTGTCGTAATCCAACAGAACACTTTTATAATCCTTAAGAACAAAATTCAAAACGCTTCGGTTCTTGTAGGCATCAATATTTGAAGGTTCAATTTCAATTGCTTTGCTGAAATCTTTAATGGCCAAATCATAGTTTTTTATCATATTATAAGCTAAGCCTCTGCTGAAATTAGCACCTTTATATTTTGGATCGCCTTCTATCGTCTTTGTAAAATCGTTAATTGCGCCATAATAATCTTTTAACATGTAGTTTGCCAAGCCTCTGTTAAAATATACTGAAGCTTTTTGATAATTCAGATTTGCCTCGATCGATTTGCTAAAGTCCTTCACGGCGGCGGCATAATCTTTAGACATTGCATAGGCTAAACCTCTGTTGTAATATACCTCTGTATTTTGAGGATTTAGTTTAATTGATTGATTGAAGTCTTCAATAGCAGCAGTATAATTCTTTGCCGAATATTCAGCATAGGCTTTTCGTGTATAAATTTCTTTGAAGTTCTTATTCAGATTTACTACCATTTTAAAATCTTCAATAGCTTTTTCAACATATTTCTCTCTTTGTTTATTGCTGTAAGAATCAGTTTGATTCGATAAGTAATAATAAAACGATCCTCTGTTATTGTAAGCAAGGGGACATTCGGGATATTGATCTAAAACATTTCTAAAAAAGGAATGACCATCCTTCCATATGAGTAATCTGTTAGAGCTTGATACAGTAAATATAAAAAAGCCAATAATTAATGCGAATAAATATCCCCTTTTATAAATTAAATTCAGGTTTTGAGATGAATATTCATATAGTTTTCCGGCAATGAAAAATAGTCCAATATAGGGAATGTATGTATATCGATCGGCCATTGTGGCATTTCCAACTGCAATGATTTGGAGAACAAGGATAATGGTTAAGATGAAAAATCCAAATCCGAAAATAACATCTTTACCCCACTTGCGTGAATACCAAACACCATATAAAACCAATCCAACAAAAAGAACTGATAAATAATACCTAAAAGAGAGTGATGACCCCGATAAATTGGGATATGGATAGATTGCAGAGAGGTGCAGAGGCACAACCGATTTTGTCAGGTAATTTGATAAGGCATCGGTAATGATAAGAAAATGATCAGGAGCAGAAATGAAAGTTTCTGGATGAAGCGCAGTTCTTTGGGAATATATAGCCACTATTCCAAATATAACCGAAATGATCAAAAAAGGGATCTTTTTGAGTACCATCTTCCAATCGAATTTTCTGTTTAAATAATAATCCAGCAGAACCAAAACTAACGGGAGAATTACGGCAGCCGATTTACTTAAACATGACAACACGAAGAAAATACCAGTATAGATGAGATATTTACCTCTTTTGGAATTTAGATAATTCGTATATTGAATAAGAGCTATCAGGAAAAAGAAGGAATACAACACATCCTTCCGTTCCGAAATCCACGCTACTGACTCGATATGCATGGGATGAACAGCAAAAAAAGCGGCTGTAATCAGTGCTACAAAAATGTTTTTGGGAGAAATCTTCCGTATAAAAAGAAATACAAGACAGGTATTCAGAATGTGTAATATGATACTGTTTAAATGGAATAATAATGGTGAATTACCCATCGCCTTATATTCTGCAGCATACATCAACATGGTCAGAGGTTGATAATTACTTACATAAAACTGGGTGAAAAATTGTTTAATATTTCCCCATCCAAGCTCTTTTATTGCAGAATTTTCCAGAATATATTCTCCATCGTCCCAGCTTATAAGAAAATCAAACTTCAATGCTTTAAAATAGATGGCTATTGTTGTGAGAATAATAACGGAAAATACCAACAAAACCCATTTTTTCTGATTTGCTTGATCAATTTCAAAGGAGCCACTCTTGCGCAAGGATTGGGAATTTTGTAATGATTTCTTTCCACTTTTATATAACGAAGATGGGTTATCTTTTATAGTCATTATTGTGATTATTCAAGGATATTAATGATTTAGAGTAATCCCAGGCTGATTATAAACTCTTATTACACAAAACATGAACCTGAAAAATGAGCACTACGATTGTCAAATATATTAATTAATCTATAATATCTGCTTATCAACAATTCATTTCATTCACCAAGCATAGCTTTTACAACACTACGCAAAATGAATCAGAGAAGAATAAATAATTCTTCCATTTCAAACTTGTTTTTTCTAATCGCCACACTAAAATAAACTTTTAAACCATTTGATTGTTAAAGATGTTTAACAATAACTATATTTACAAATTTAACAGCAAAAATGAACGTTTAGGAACTATCAAGTAATAGCAACGCTATAAGTAGCATTTAATGGAGGTTACTTCCATCCACATCTTCCACCACCTACCTTGGAGAGGTTAGGGGAGGTCCTCTAAAGAAATAAATAATTTCGACAATAAATTATTCTTAATACTTTCTTGCCGGAAGAGATAAAGAATAAGGAGTACAGATCCGAGGCCTAACCTAAAGCTATAAGGAAATTAACTCTTTAATTTAAAACTTTTGAATTCATTAAATGCAATATTGCGCATAAAAGCTGCATTCGTAAATCAGACCATTGGTTTAGCGTTATCGTCTTGCGCCTTAAAAATTGAAATACTTTCTAAATTAAAGCAATTCCATCATTTAAAAATACTTCTAATCCTTCTCTATATATTCCAACCTAATCCCTTATCCGCTCAAATAGATTCAGTTTTTAAAATCCCTTTTCCGCGGCAGTATACCGTGATGGATTCCATTGAAAATAAACTCGAATTGATGGATTCAATCCAAGCAGCCAGGCTTTTTGCACTATTGGATTCAGCATCGAAACGATCGACTGATGAACTCTCAATAAATTACTACAGGTATAAAAAAAATAGTTACCAAACCGGGATGATTTTCAGGCTTCAGCAAAAGTCGAATCGGGATATTGATCCCAATACCCTAACTAAACTTATTAATAATTACGCCCAATTTCTTAAAGAACTGGATCAGAAGAAATTCCCGGTGATTATGGCGTTAATACATACCGAAATTGGTAATTTAAGGAATTGTAAAGGGAACAAGTTTCCGAAAACCTTTAAAGACTTTATTATTGCCAACGAATTATTCCATAAAATTCCACTGAATCAGTATTCCAATGAAACCAGGCAACGTTCCCAATATTTGATTGCAGAAGCCTATTACGAGTTCAACGATTATGAGAAAGCGATTGAATTAGGGACTGAAATTAAAGAACAATTCCCCAAGACTAATTACATCTCTATTTTTAATGCCCATTTGGTTGGGATGAGTTATTTAAAAACAGGTAAATACAAAGAGGCTAAAGAACATTTTGAATGGGTGATGAACAATCTCGGAACCGATGTTAACCACCCTGCCTGGGAGGGAATATCCCTGGGAAATATTGGAACTATTAATTTTATGAAAGGAAACTTTAAAGAAGCTATCCTCTATTATGAAATGGCTATCCCCAAAACAATTGAGGGGAATGTTTATGATAATACCGCCATTTTTGCAGCCAACCTGACTTCAATCTATTTGAAACTGAATGATATTCGATTAGCAAAAAAATATGCAGATTTAGCCCTGACATCCTTAAATAAAAGTCCGTATGAGATCTCTCAGTCAGCATCCATTTCAAATAAAGTTGTAGTTTACGATGCCATAAAATCCCTTTATAAAAAAACAGGGAATACCATTCTGACTATACAGTATCTTGATTCCGTCATTTATTTCAAAGAGATGCTCGCCAAAAGAGACGATTTAAATCAAAAATACCGTGCCGAGATTGCCCACGAGCGTGAAAAATTTGAGACTGAAAAGTTAAAACTGGAAGAATCAGCTGTTGCATTTCAAACCAAAATGAATTATCAGTTGATTTTCTTTGTGAGTTTTATGCTCATTACGATTATCATTTTAGCCTACACCCGTTTTAAGCTTCGATTTAATGCTCAAAAAGTAAGCCTGGATTTAGAACGCCTGGAAGAAAATGAATTAAATAATAGAACCATTAACCTTTTCCCTGCACAGGACGCTTTAGCTATTAAAAAAGAGTTGCTGAACAAATCCTTTCATCATCTTCACGAAAAAAAGGGTTTTGCCGAAAAGATATCGGATCAGTTCGTCGCGAAGAAATCAAAAAGTACTTTACAATCAGAGATTATCAGTAAATTATTAAATCATAAAATAAAAACAGATGAAGATTGGAGCAACTTTACCAACATGTATCATGAGGTATACCCCTTCTTTTTCATCAATCTAAAACAGAAAATGCCATCACTTAGTCCCGCTGAAATTAAGTATGTTGCCCTCTTAAATTTAAACCTCAATACCAAGGAGATTTCATCAATACTGCTGATAAGCCTCGAGGGGGTTCGCCAGATTAAAGTGCGGTTAAAGAAAAAACTCGAAATTAGCGACGACAAAATCCTAATTAGTAAGATTAATAAAATCTGACCAATATTTAGAGTGCAAGCTATATTATCATAAGATCCATTACTACAACTAAACACACTAAATAAATCCGACCTAAGTAATTAAACTTCATTTTAACCGGATAATTACGATCTTAAAACCGTGTTATAAACCGGTTTGATAGCACCTGAATAACCACTTCAAATCTCCTGAAACAGATTCATTTTAAAACTTACCTCGCGACGGTTTACTACCCATAATGGATACCTTCGACACATTTTCAGGAGAAAAAATTGGGCATAATCAAAATCTGAAAATATGATTTTGATTGTTTCGTACCCTTTGTCTTATTTATAACCCTTCTAAATTCAATAGGTTATAGAAAAAAAACCTAGCGATTTACACAACATTTGTATTTTTGCAATCGTAAATCCCAGTTTAGCCAGCCAGTCATTTTTGGGTTTAAAGCCATTCGGGATTAAAAAGCAATATTACACACATACCATTGGTGGGACTTCATCTGTGAATCATCTGCACCAAATGGTAAATTAGGTGATATAAGGTATAACCGGGTAAATACAACAGGAAAATTAAACCCGGCTGGAGTAGTTTTTGTATTTAATTAATATAAAGCATAAATTAAATCTAGTTAAATAAACTTTAATGCCAATCAACAAAGAGAATTATGGAAGTACAACAGTTCAATTATGATAATAAAATAGTCAAATATTTTATTCTTGCTACCTTAGTCTGGGGGGCTGTAGCTCTGCTGGTTGGGCTATTAATCGCCCTACAGCTGGCGTTCCCTGCTTTTAATCTGGGATTTGAATATACGACCTATGGCCGAACACGTCCTTTGCATACCAACGCGGTTATTTTTGCGTTTATCGGGAATGCCATGTTTGCCGGTATTTACCACTCATTACAACGGGTTTTAAAAGCTCGATTATTTAACGATACACTCGGTAAAGTCCACTTCTGGGGATGGCAGCTCGTTATTGTTTTAGCTGCTTTAACTCTTTTGTCAGGTTTTACAACAGGCAAGGAATACGCTGAACTTGAATGGCCTATAGATATCCTGATTGCCCTCTTTTGGGTTGCTTTTGGAGTGAACATGATTGGGACTATTTTAAAACGAAGGGTTAAACATATTTACGCTTCGGTGTGGTGGTACCTGGCCACATTCCTGGGAATCGCGGTCTTGCATATTGTGAACAGCATCGAACTTCCAGTTTCATTATTAAAGAGTTACCCGGTATATGCCGGAGCTCAGGATGCCGTAGTTCAGTGGTGGTATGGCCACAATGCGGTAGCCTTTTTTCTGACTACGCCATGGTTGGGATTGATGTACTATTACCTTCCTAAAGCATCTAACCGCCCGATCTACTCTTATCAACTTTCGATTGTCCATTTCTGGACTTTGATCTTCCTCTATATGTGGTCGGGGCCACACCACTTGCTCTATCAGGCTTTACCGGACTGGGTTCAGGCTCTTGGGGTAACGTTCTCCATAATGCTTATTGCCCCATCGTGGGGTGGTATGATAAACGGATTACTTACTCTTCGTGGAGCGTGGGATAAAGTGCGTGATCAGGCAGAGTTGAAATTTATGGTTGTCGCTCTTACAGCTTACGGTATGGCCACCTTCGAGGGGCCGATGATGTCACTGAAAAGTGTCAATTCAATAAGCCACTTTACCGACTGGACTATCGCTCACACGCATATCGCAGGAATGGGATGGAACGGCGGCATGATCTTTGGGATGCTGTACTGGCTGGTTCCAAAACTTTTCAGGACACCACTTCATTCGAAAAGACTTGCAAATACCCATTTTTGGCTTGCCACACTTGGTATTTTGATGTTTGCCATTCCCCTTTACTGGGCCGGCATTACCCAATGGCTGATGCTACGCGAATACAATGCCAACGGATTGTTGACTTATCCAAATTTTCTGGAAACAACCACCCAGATCATGCCGATGTACCACGCCAGAATTTTAGGGGGATTGCTCTTCTTCGCCGGGTTTATTATTTTCCTTTTCAATATGTTTAAAACTATTGCAGCAGGAAATCTGGTTGATAATGAGCCTGCTGAAGCCCCTCCCCTCACCGATTCCTCGTCACGCAAAGTGGGTGAAACATTCCATCGCCTGATCGAACGCAAAGGGATGATTTTTGTTCTTCTGGTCTTTATCTCATTGGTTATTGGTGGCGCAGTGGAGATTATTCCGATGCTTAAGGTTGAATCGAATATCCCAAAAATTGCTTCGGTAACCCCCTATTCTCCGCTTGAACTTGCAGGACGGGACATCTACGTAAGCAACGGATGCTACAACTGCCATTCTCAACAGATCAGGCCATTAAGATGGGAAACTGACCGGTATGGTGAATATTCCAAAATAGGTGAATTTGTATATGACCACCCATTCCAATGGGGATCACGTCGTACCGGTCCGGATCTTGCCCGCACAGGCTGGGTTGGAAGTTCGACTTACAAAACTGCAATCTGGCATTATAATCACTTTACAAAACCCAAAGAAATTAATCCTCAAACCATTATGCCTGCATACCCGTGGTTTACCAAAAATACGGTGGATCTGACCATGATCCCTGTAAAAATAAGGGCCATGCAAACTCTGGGCGTCCCTTATCCCAAAGACTATGATCAGAAAGCGGTTGCCGATTACCAGGAACAGGCACAGCAAATTGTTGCTGAACTAAAGGCAGCGGGGGTTGAAATTGCAGCTGATAAGGAGATGGTAGCCATGATTGCTTTCCTGCATAAATTAGGCCGCGATATTTCTCCGGCAAACAAAAAATAAGTATTTATCCGGTAAATGGGATTTTTATGAGCTTTGTAGGTAATGTGCTTCAAAATGTCGATGGAATTCAATACTTCTATATAACAGGGATACTGATATTCATCACTTTGTTTATCGTCATTGTTTACCGGACCATAAAAATTCCCTCTAAAGATCTTGATGATTTTAAGACTTCAATCTTCGATGAGGAGGAATTAAAATCCAGGGAGATCAACAAAAAATTATAACCTAATTTCCCCGGATAATGGGAGATTTAATACTTCAGAAACAGATTAAATTAAATAACAAAAACTATTTGTTATGGCCAAGATAATTAAGACAAAAGGTGAGAATATCCCTTCAAAGGATGAACACAATGATGATTTTGACGGGATCAAAGAGTTGAATAATCCGGCACCAAACTGGATTGTACTGGTATTTATTGCCACTATCGGGTTTTCGCTCTTTTATGGAATCCGATATTTTGGATATCCGGGAAACGAAAAAGACCAGACCAGCGAATATATCCAAAGTTCTGCTGAATTCGATAAGGAACATAATCAAAAACCGGATAAGAATAAAGGGGTAACGGCGATGGGAATAGAGGAGATGCTCGTTTCAGGCGGACAGATTTACACCCAAAAAGGGTGTATTGCCTGTCATGGGTTGAAGGGAGAAGGAAATGTGATCGGGCCTAATCTGACCGATAATTTTTGGTTAAACGGCTGTTCAGAGGAAAATGTTGTTCACATGATCTCAGAGGGTAAACCGGAAAAAGGGATGACCCCTTTTAAAACCATGCTCACACAAGAGGAGATAAAAAGCGTTTCACTTTTTATTTTGAAGAAATTAGTAGCCAGCAATCCTCCGAATGGAAAGGCTCCGCAAGGTGTTGAATGTAAACCCTAAGAAGTAATTTTCGCTGATAGTTAACCCAAATATGGAACTGGAAACACCAAGAACCTTTCGTGACCGCCCAATCAATATTGATGATAGCGGTCATCGAAATTGGATTTATGCCAAACAACCTAAAGGAGAATGGTACACACGACGCACCATTGTTGCGTGGATTGCCCTGTCGTTTCTGGTATTGGCTCCATTTGTTAAAATCAATGGAAATCCGATGATGCTTTTTGATGTAGCCAACCGGAAGTTTTCAATTTTCGGACAGCTAATCTGGGCACAGGACACCTATCTGCTATCCCTTATCATGGCTGTAGCGGTAGTTTTTATTGTGCTGTTTACAGTGATTTATGGGAGAGTATGGTGCGGATGGGCCTGTCCGCAAACCATTTTTCTCGAGATGGTTTACCGTCGGATTGAATATCTTTTTGAAGGGAATTACCGTACACGTAAAAAAAGAGATGAGTCAGATTCAGATATATTTTTTAGAAAACTGGCTAAACATGCAGTTTTTATTCTTATTTCAATCCTGATTACCAACGTATTCTTAAACTGGATCATTGGACCCGAACGGTTGTGGGCGATTATTAGCGAACCGATTCATGACCATTTATTTGGATTTATTGCGATGATTACCCTTTCAATATTCTATTATTGGATATACGCATTTTTCAGAGAACAGGTATGCACGATGATCTGCCCCTACGGAAGGCTGCAGGGAGTTTTGCTCGATTCAAAATCGATCGCTGTAACTTATGACTATAAACGAGGTAATCCCAGAGGTCCTAAAAGCACCGGCGATTGCATCGATTGTCATCAATGTGTATCGGTATGTCCAACCGGTATTGATATAAAAAACGGCAGCCAGCTCGAATGTATCAATTGCACGGCGTGCATTGATGAGTGTAATATCGTAATGAAACGAATCAATAAGCCCAAAAACCTGATCCGCTTCGACTCCGTATACGGTATTGAAACCGGCAAACGCTCGGTTCTCAATGCACGGACCTATGCCTATTCAGTGGTTTTAGCTATTCTGTTAATTATTCTTGCAGTTACTATCTTTAATCGTAAACCGATAGAAACTACGATGCTCCGGGTCCAGGGCTCCATCTTTCAAAAAGTGGACTCTGTAACATTTTCGAATCTTTACATGCTGAAAATAATTAATAAAACCCAATCAGACAAATCATTGCAACTAAGGCTAATTATGCCTAAGTCCGGGAAAATCCAGCTTATCACCGGGCAATCCCTTTTAAAATCGCAGGGAACACTGGAAAGTGTAATCATTGTAAATCTAAATGCGAAGGATTTAACCGGTAAGAGTACGCTAATTGAGGTAGGTATTTTCGAAGGGGATCGCATTTTAGAAAGATACGTTACAAACTTTCTTGGACCTGTGAACTAAACAACAACTAAATTGGTTATACTTGCAACATAATCAATGCTAAACATCATTGAATTATAAGATCATGCAGCTAATTATCCCCATATCATCACTGTGACCAGATGTTAATTTTGAAAAGCATTAAAATAAAATTGAATGATTAGACGAGTCATTTTACCGATCTGTTGCACCAATCACCCAAAGCCGGGAGTGCTATTCTTACGACTTTCTATTTTGATCGTTGTACTAAATATTCTAATACCAGGACTATCCTTTGCTAATAAACCGGGACTAACAAATTTTCCCGGGAATTACATCAATCCCTTTAATGGCAGAGATCTAACCGGCTGGTGTTATCTGGACGAAAAAAATGAAAAGGTAATTTTAGAATCCTTTGATGGTAAAAATGAATCCGCTGACAACCGCTTTACAGGAAAAGAGGGAATTCTTGCCATTAACCCATGGGACGAAGCTAAAGGTCCTCATTGGATTACTCTTTGGACGAAGCAAGAGTACACCGGGGATTTCAGTCTGACTATCGAATTCAGGGCATCGGTGAACGCCGACAGCGGTATTTTCCTGCATGGCAAGCAATTGCAATGTAGGGACTATCTTGTTGCGGGTCCATACAAGCAACTAAAAAAATATAAGGCACAAGATTGGAATAAAATTAAGGTAATCGTTAAGAATAATATTGCCAGGTGTACCTGCAACGGAGAGGTTCTGGAGGAGGCTTTTGAAATTCCCCGATCAGGCCGATTTGGAATCGAAGCCGATCGTGGTTTGATGGAATACCGAAACATACGAATCAAAACGCTAAAACAGCGTGTCGAATATTGAATTTATGAAATTAAATTGGGGATACAGTATCATACTTTTTTTTATTGCTTTTTTTACATTGATGATTGGGTTTGTAATCTTCTCCTTCAGACAAAGTACCGATTTGGTTACTGAGGATTACTATGAAAAAGGGGCTGCCTATACGATTCAAATGGAGATAAATAGCCGTTCGGCCGTATATAAAGACAGCATCCGCCTGACGAATCAGGGACAAATGGTGATCGCAGGATTTGCAAATTCAATAACCCGGATGGCCGATACAATGCATATCTACTTCTACCGCCCCTCCGATAAAAAATCGGATTACCGAATCAATTTACTAATTCACAACGACTCAGTATCCATCGAAAAAAAAGCTCTGGCTTCAGGAAGGTATGTCGTAAAATTCCAATGGAATAGTGAGGCAAAAAACTATGAAATCGAGAAAGAATACTTCGTCCAATAGCCTAATACAATATTATTCCACAAAAAACAATGGCACCTCATTCTGATTCCAAAATGTTTAATTCCTTAAAAACTAAATTTTAGAAAATGGAAATTCTTATCACGGCTTTTCTACTGGGCTTAATGGGAAGTTTCCATTGCGTTGGCATGTGTGGTCCTATCGCCTTAAGCTTGCCGCTTAGGGGAGATAATTTCTGGCAGAAAGCATGGGGTGGTCTGCTCTATAATTTCGGCAGGTCGATCACCTATGGGATAAAAGGGGCTTTTTTTGGATTGATCGGCTTCTCCTTTAGTATTTTAGGATTCCAAAAGGGAATCTCAATAACAATGGGCAGTTTCATGATCGCCTCGGTGTTGATTCCCAAATATTTTAAAAAGAGAAAACTGATCAAATTTGAGTTTATAACTATCCGGTTGAACAGAGCCCTTCAACGCCTTTTTAAGATGCGTTCATACAAAGGGCTCTTCCTTATTGGCCTGGCAAATGGGGTTTTACCATGCGGCCTGGTTTATCTTGCACTTGCCGGAGCCGTCGGAACCGGAAGTGCTCCTCTGGGTATGGGTTACATGATTCTTTTTGGTTTAGGAACGCTACCCATGATGATGTTAATCGCATTAATTGGTAATGTTGTTTCAATCCCGATCCGAAATAAAATGAATAAAGTGGTTCCCTATATCATTGTAATAATTGGATTGATTTTTATTCTTCGCGGCTTAACACTTGGAATTCCATATCTTAGCCCGGCAAAAGAGAAACTTACCACCGAATCGCACATGAGCACAACTCCGATAAAACCCTCTGATGCGCTTCAGGATCCTTGTTGTACGCTAAACCCAGAAGAGAAAAAAAAATAATTCAAAATGTAAATTGTAAAGAGCAAAATTCAAAAACCAGATTAAGTATTATCACTCTCAAATCTGATCTCCTTTGCCTTTTACAATTTAAATTTTACACTTTGCATTCTTGCCTTTGCCACTACCGGAAGATCTGGCCAAAATTAATGCCGGTTTTCCTTTAAAGCTATTTAATGATGAGTGACAATATATGTATCCATTGCGGAGCCGACTGCGGCAAAGAACCGATCATCTACAGTCTTCAAAATTTTTGCTGCTCCGGTTGCAAACAGGTATACCAATTACTCAACGAAAACCAGCTTCACCAATACTATACTTTTGAAAAAACTCCCGGGGTAAGAATTGCTGATCGTGATCACGAATCCAAATATGCGTTTCTCGATAAAGAGGAAGTGAAGCAAAAACTCTATGAGTTCGGGGAGGGAAATTCAGCCAGAGTCACTTTTTATATTCCATCCATCCATTGTGTTTCGTGCATCTGGCTTCTGGAGCATCTAAACCGGCTGAATAAGGGAGTTAAACAATCGGCTGTCAACTTCGTCCGCAAAGAGGTTACTGTCAATTTTAATACCTCTGAAACCTCTTTACGGGAAGTGGTGGAATTATTGGTTTCAATCCATTACATCCCCGATATTTCGTTAAAAACACTGGAGAAAAATGAGATCCATTCGGTTGACAGAACCCTGATGTATAAAATTGGGGTTGCCGGATTTATATTCGGAAATGTGATGATGTATAGTCTTCCGGAGTATTTCAACGGAAAAGCATTACACGAATCACTGGGACCATTCCTCCATTATCTCGGGTTTGCACTGGCCATTCCGCTTGTTTTTTATAGTGGCAGTGATTATATTATTTCTGCGGTAAAGAACCTCAGAAAAGGGATTGTCAACATTGATCTTCCGATTGCACTGGGTATTCTGGCACTTTTTTTCGTCACCGGTTATGAAGTATTTACAAACCGAGGCCCCGGATACTCCGACACACTTGCAGGATTTTTATTTTTTCTCCTTATCGGCAAATGGTACCAAAGTAAAACCTATCAGTCACTCTCATTCGACAGGGATTATAAATCGTATTTCCCCGTGGCAGTTACAAAAATAGAAAATGGTGAAACAATCAGCACATTGCTTGAAGAGATTGCCGTTGGCGATCTGTTGCTTCTGAGGAGCAAGGAACTAATTCCTGCTGATGGAATTTTGATCGACGGGTCTGCACTCATTGATTATAGCTTTGTTACGGGTGAATCGATCCCTATTAAAAAGATCGCCGGAGATTATGTTTATGCCGGTGGGATACAGACAGGCGGGGCTATAACAATCCGTGTCGAACGTGAGGTTAAGCAAAGTCATCTGACTCAACTATGGAATCAGAATGAACCCAAACAAGCCACCCACCGCTCACTGACAAGCCTGATCGATGCAATCAGTATATATTTTACCATAATCATCATCTTCATTGCACTCTCCGGATTTATAGTCTGGATGACTATCGGTGATTTCCGGACTGCTATTCTGGTGCTTACTTCTGTGCTTATTGTAGCCTGTCCTTGTGCATTGGCAATGTCTCTCCCCTTTACCCTTGGGACCACCATGCGTATCCTCGGGAATAAAGGGATGTATCTGAAGAATTTCCGGGTGATTGAAAAACTCACAAGGATTGACACCCTGGTTTTTGATAAAACAGGAACCTTAACCAAACCGGATGAGAATAAGGTTCAGTTTATTGGAACTGATTTAACCGATTGGGAAATACGGGGAATTAAATCACTGGTTCACCAATCTGCCCATCCGCTAAGCCAGGCTCTCGACAGACATCTTTCAGGAATTAAATCTTTAGACACCCACGGATTTATCGAGATGGCAGGAAAGGGAATCTTCGCCACTATCGATGGGATCGCTATAAAGTTAGGTTCTCAAAAATTTGTCTGCGATACAGAACACGATACCGGACCAATTACTTCCGGGGTTTACATTTCTATTGATCAAACGGTAAGAGGCTATTATAAGATAAGCAATCAGTATCGTTCAGGCTTTAGTAACGTAATCCGCAAATTAGGTAAACAATTCGACATGTATCTTTTATCCGGGGATAATGCAGCAGAAAAAGAGCACCTCGAACAATTTTTTGACCAGGATAAAATATTTTTCAATCAGCAACCTCAGCAAAAAATGGAGTTTATAGCCGCATTACGCACCCAGGGGCGCCAGGTGATGATGACCGGCGACGGTTTAAATGATTCGGGTGCCTTCATGCAAAGTGATGTAGCACTGTCGATTGCCGATGATATTTACCATTTTTCACCCGCAGGGGATGCAATCATTGAGGCTGCTCAATTTCATCAGCTGACGGCCTTTATCGGGTTTGCACGTAAATCGCTGGTTATTGTAAAAGCGAGTTTCGCGATCTCTTTCCTTTACAATATTATTGGTTTGACTATTGCCCTGACAGGAAACCTCTCTCCCGTAGTAGCTGCGGTTCTGATGCCAGCCAGTTCGGTAACTGTAGTCGCCTTTTCAACTTTTGCAACCCGTTTACTGGCCAAACGAATGATCAGGAATACTAACCAGTAACTTATTCCACACCCATCAATGCCGCAAGGATGCAAAATGTATCAATATATCGTTGATTTTACATTCCACCACCACCTCTGAAAAAATTAAATAAATTCAAAGAATATATCTTATATTTGCTTTCAACTAACTATTAAAGGCCTTGACAGAGTTTCCAGCGGAAAACGAATTGGTTGAACGCCTTCGTAAAGGTGATGTACATGCTTTTGATCAGGTGTATACAAAGTATGCCTCAAAACTTTATGCCTTTTCGTATAAATATCTCAGGTCAAAGGAGGAGGCTGAAGAACTTGTACAATCGGTGTTTCTCAAGGTTTGGGAAAATCAGCAAAATCTGAAAAAGGACACCTCCTTTAAATCGTTTCTATTTACAATTGCCTATCATGAGATTTGCAATCAATTCAGGCAAAGAAGTTATCTGCGGAAATTCGTTCAATCTTCATTGGTTGCTGAACGTGAAGCATCCGATGAACCGGAAGGGGAAATTGATGCTGCATTTCTTATGGAACAGGTGAATCGCATCCTGACTAAACTTCCTGAAAAACAAAAAATCATATTCAATAAAAGCCGGCAGGAGGGGAAGTCCTCCAAGGATATTGCCGCAGAGATGGGCTTATCTGTTGGAACCGTTGACAATTACATCTCCGAATCACTTAAATTTATCCGGATCCAACTCAGGGATAAAGATTTCGCCTTACTGATTTTCTTCTTATTGTTTTTTGTATAAAAATCCAGACTCCCATTACATAGATCTAATGTCTCGAATCATATAATTAAAAATAATTCCTTTTTTTATATGAGATTCCTAACCCTTGTGTGTATAACCATTCAGAGGCAGGGAGAAAGAACCTTCCGGCCTTGGGAAAAACGAAATCTATGTTACAACAAAACGAAATAGCGTGCATCGAACGGTATCTTAATGGAGATGCCGATATTAAAGATATTCTCTGGATTGAGGATCGGTTTGCCAAGGGCCAAAATGATCAGAGCTTACACAACCATCTACATCGGGATTGGGAAAATACCACACAGGAAAAAATGATATCCGAAGTTGATCTTGGCCATCTGCTCGATCGGGTTCATCACCAGATTCGCCAAAAAGAGAGCCAAAAAGAGCAAACGCTCCTACACCGGATCAATTACCTCTATTCAAAGGCTGCTGCAATATTACTGATTCCGCTAATAGTGGCAGGCAGTTTAATCGTTGGACTAAGAGGAAAATCTTCCACTCAAAATCAGCAGGTCAGTTCGGTAATTCACGCCCCGCTGGGTTCAAGGGTCTCCTTTAATTTACCCGATGGCACAGCCGGATGGCTCAACAGCGGCTCTTCACTCTCCTATTCTCTTCCGTTTGGGGAGCACAGAAACGTGGCACTCGAAGGTGAAGCGTGGTTTGATGTGGCCCATAACGAGAAAAAACCTTTCGAAATAACCACCGCCAATTCAATGGTTCAGGTGTTGGGTACCAGTTTCTACCTCAGCGCATATAATGATGAACAGTATGTCGAGGTTGTCCTTCAAAAAGGGAAAGTGATATTTACCGATAACAATAAAGCACACCCGGTTACGTTATTGCCCTCCGAACGATTGGTGTTTAGAAATGGAGAAGTGACTGTTAATGCAGCTGATCCTTCAAAATACAAAGCCTGGACCGACGGGAAACTTGTTTTCAGAGGCGATAATATGGCCGAAGTTGCAAGAAGAATTGAACGCTGGTACAATATCAAGGTTGAACTTGCAGACAAGGAGCTGGAACAATTTTCATTTAGGGCCACATTCGAGGACGACCCATTGGAAGAGGTGCTTGATCTGCTAAGCATGACCTCTCCCATCCGCTATAAAATGATGCCTCGTGAACTCAATGCCAATGGCACCTATCAAAAAGAACGGGTAATCTTGTATAAGAAAACGAAACACATATAATCCAATAAACAGACAAAACTTATGAACCAACTCAACAGCTCGTAGAAAGGTTGGCATGAAAAAAGGAAACCGCGCCAACGATCTCCTTTAAAATCATCCTTTCCAGAATTTTTTTATTAATCAAATCAATACAAATATATGAAAAATAATGAACCACTCAGGAGATTTTCCTTTCATCACCTGAAGAAAACACTTCTAATTATGCGTATCGCAATTATCTTATTGCTCATTGGGTTCTTTCAAACCCGGGCCAATGATGCCTATTCGCAAAAAACCAGGCTATCAATCAACTTTTCGAATACCGAACTGGTTACCATTCTTGACAAGATTGAAAATCAATCTGAATTTTACTTCCTTTACAATGAGAAGCTTATTGACGCCAGTCGAAAAGTCTCTATTGATGCTAAGGATCAATCGTTAGACGAGATCCTAAAATCGCTCTTCGCAGGAACGGAGGTAAAGTATATGATTATCGACAGGAAAATCATCCTCTCCCCTGACGAGATAATTCCTTCACAACAGACCGGAAAAAAAGTCACGGGAAATGTTAAAGACATTAATGGTCAGCCAATTCCAGGTGCGACTGTTAGTATCAAAGGGAGCACAAACGGAACGATAACAGATATTAACGGGAACTTCTTCATCAATGATATCCCCGCAGAAACAACACTTCGTTTTTCATTCGTCGGGATGAAATCACAGGAAGTTTCGGTCGGAAATAAAACAAACATCACCATTTCAATGAGTGAGGAGACCATTGGTCTGAATGAAGTGGTCGCAATTGGTTATGGTACTACACGTAAGAAAGACCTGACAGGTGCAGTGGCTGTAGTTTCCTCAAAGGAATTTGAAGGACGCGAAAATTCTCAGTTTGGAAATGCCCTTGAGGGAAAAATCGCGGGTGTACAAATCACAAAACCTTCGGGTCAACCACAGGCAGGATACAATATCCGGATTCGCGGAACATCAACAATTACAGCCGGAAGTGAACCATTGTATATCGTTGACGGGGTGCCAACCTCCTCAATTAATGAAATCAACAGTGCCGATATCGAAACGATGACGATCCTAAAAGATGCCTCTTCGGCAGCGATTTACGGTGCTTCAGGATCGAATGGCGTTGTACTGATCACTACCAAAAGAGGGGGAAATGAAAAAACGAAAATTATGGTGAACGCCTATAATGGATATGCTAAAGTATGGAAAAAGCAAAATGTACTCGATGCCACCCAATATAAGTCGTTAATGTCTGAAATGGGGCAGTCAGTCGACTGGAGCCTATACCCATATAATACCAACTGGCAGGATAAAGCCTTCAGAACTGCCCGCACTCAGAATTACCAGCTAGGCATTTCAGGAGGAAATGAAAAAACAAATTACTATGTATCAGGATCTTATCTCAACCAGGAAGGGGTAGTTATTACCAATAGCCTCGAGCGTTATAACTTCAAGGTCAATCTCGATCATAAAGTAAGTGAACGGATAAAAATTGGAACAAGCGTCTCATACAATAAATGGAAAGACATTGATGTGAATGAGAACAGAAAATATGGTTCGATTGTGGCGATGCTAACGGGGGCTCCGGTCACCGATGTTTATAATGCCGATGGGACCACATTTGCAATAAATCCATTTATTCAGGATTTGGAGAACCCGGTTGCTTTGCTTTTAAAAAATAAACATTCGTACCAGAATTACCGGTTTAACGGCAATTTCTATGGTGAAATAAAAATAGCGGAAGGACTTAAATTTAAATCGATGTTCGGTGTTGAGCAATTAAACAGCACCTATAATTCATGGGTTGACCCGGTCAGAAGCCGCGAGGGACGCGGATTCAAGGGGATTGCAGAACTAAGCACTGCTCAGACTTCCTATTGGATTTCGGAAAATACACTGACCTACAATAAGGTGATCGACAAACACACCTTTAACGCATTGGCAGGTTTCGTTGGGTCGGATAAAAAATATGAGTCGATCTATATCAATGCCAAAGGCTTCGGAAGCTCTGCTGTTGAAACGGTAAATGCCGGGGCTACAAGAACAGCCGATGCAGGTGTATCTCAACGCAGAAACTCAGCAGCTCTTGGCCGTCTGAATTATGCCTATGATGATAAATACCTGGTTACCGCCAATTTTCGGGCAGATGGCTCCTCTGTGTTTGGTGCCAATCACAAATGGGGATATTTCCCCTCCTTCTCTGCAGGGTGGAGAATCTCAAACGAGTCCTTTTTCAAAAGTGTCGACTTAGTTAAGGATTTAAAGTTGCGAGCAGGTTGGGGTATTGTTGGAAATGACCAGGTTGGTGATTTCTCATCGTACGGTTTAGTTTCTCCCGGTTCATTTTATGTGTTTGCCGGAAATGTTGTTCCCGGTACTTCAGCTACTTCAATTCAGAATAATGACTTAAAATGGGAATCTACAAAGCAAACCAATTTAGGAGTCGATGCTTCAATTCTCGATAGCAGAATTTCTGTTTCAGCAGATTATTATATCAAGAATACATCCGACATGTTATTAAACAGCCCTATTCCTGCCAGTGTTGGAATTCCAAGCAACACTGCAACAAAAAATGTGGGGGAGATGGAAAACAAAGGATTTGAATTTCAGGCATCAAGTAAAAATCTCGTTGGTGAATTGAAGTGGAATACAGACTTTAACATCTCGTTCAACAAAAGCAAAATCACCCACCTCGATAAAGGAGTCCCAATTAAACTGGGTTATATCTCAGACCGGGGGAATGTGGCCATTGCTCAGGAAGGGCAGCCTTTAGGTATGTTCTATGGCTATGTTTCCAAAGGTGTAGATCCTCAAACCGGAAACCTCATCTTTGCAGACCTTGACAAAACCGGTACACTCAGCGACGGAGACCAGACCATCATCGGTAATGCAAATCCAAAATACACCTTCGGATTAAACAATACACTAAACTACCAAAACTGGACTTTCTCGGTATTTGTTCAGGGTGTTCAGGGAAACCAGATCTTTAATGCCACCCGAATTGAGACTGAAGGATTGTTTGACGAAGGGAACCAATTGACTTCGGTGCTAAACCGCTGGAAAACAGCAGGCCAGATCACCAACATGCCAAAGTCCGATTTTGGAAAAAACCACAATTCACTCATCTCCTCAAGGTATATTGAAGATGGATCATTTGTCCGTATTAAATCGGCAACCTTGGGTTATGAACTGCCCCAAAAAATATCCAGTAAGCTAAAGCTGAACAAATTGTACCTCTATGTAACTGCTGAGAACCTCTTTACCTTTACCAAATACAGCGGAATGGATCCTGAGGTAAGCGTTTATGGAAGAATGTCAGATAATGCACTTAAGAATATCGCACCCGGGGTAGATTATGGAACCTATCCTCAGGCGAGGAGCTTCCTGTTCGGAATAAACCTTACATTTTAATGTTGAAAAAAATGAATATCATGGAAAAAATACTCAAAATAAATAAAATAGCTTGCTTAGTGATCTTAGTGACACTGCTATCTTCATGCAAGCAATTTCTGGATTTAAAGCCCGAGTCCACACTAAATACCGGAAACGCCTACAATACTGCGGACGATTTGAATAATGCACTGGCTGGCGCATACCGTGCCTTGTATTATGAATATTATCAGTGGGACGATATCCTACTGGGCGATGTTCGCTCTGACAATGCCTATTCAGGTGGCGGCGGTGATGCCCCGATAATGGCCTATGACAACTTTAATATTACCACCGGAAATAACCGGATGTATGCAAACTGGTCACAACTCTATATCGGAATTGGCCGTTGCAACGTTATTATTTCAAAATTAAATGAGATAAAAGACCCTGCATTAGATAAAAATAACCTCAGGAAAGAGATCATCGGTCAGGCTAGTTTTCTGCGAGCTTTTCACTACTTCCAGCTGGTGAAAACCTATGGGGGTGTTCCAATCGAATTAAATTCAAACTCTGCCGATCCTGCCAGAACCAATATTGCCAAATCAACAGAGAAGGAAGTTTATGACCAGATTGATACAGACCTTCAGGTTGCCCTGGCCAATTTACCTGACAGCTATTCCGGCGATGATACCGTAAACAAGGTGAAAGCCACAAAAGGGGCAGCAAACGCACTCCTGGCTAAGATCTGGGCCCAACGCAGTGACCGTGATTATGCGAAAGTTCTGCAGTATTGCAATGCCGTAATGGCAAGTAGTGCCGGATACACGTTGCTATCCAACTATGCCGATCTTTTTGACGGAGCTCACTACCTGAATAAAGAATCGATTTTCGAGATCTCCTACCTGGGTGGGAACTGGGATGTCTCCAATTGGGCTGTACAGCTGTTTTTGGCTCCTGAGGACGGATGGCAGAAATATTGCGTCCCTTCAAAAGATCTGGTTAATGCCTATGATGCTGAAAACGATAATGTCCGCAAAACTGCCAATATCATTTTCTGGGATAATATCGATTGGGCTGACGAAAACTGGAACCCTTGCGGAGATAAGTCAATGTTTATCCCGTTTAATTACAAACAAAAACATCCCGACGGATGGAACAGCGGTGACCACTTCTACCTCCTGAGACTTGCTGATATCCTATTACTTAAGGCAGAAGCTCAGAATGAAACCGGGGACCTGGGGGGTGCAGCGACAACGGTAAATCAGGTCCGTACACGAATCGGACTTCCAGGAGTTGTTGCAGCAGGAAAAGATGCCATGAGAGCTAAAATTCTTCTGGAAAGAAGACTCGAACTGGCTTTCGAAGCTCAGCGCTGGGACGACCTGGTTCGCGCCGGAATCCTTGTTTCAACAATGAAGGGGTTACATGAGGTTAAATATACCTGCGGCGACGGCGTACCAAGTGCACCAATTGCGATAAGCTATGATGCTACTCCCGAAAGAATTTTATGTCCAATTCCACAACAGGAATTGGATGCAAACCCAAAACTTGTACAGAATCCGGGATATTAATAACAACTTTAAAAATAAATTGAAAAACAGGGATTCCATTCACGCTTAAAAAAGGGATGGAATCCTTTGTTTTTATTCCTATCTTGCACTTGCAAAACAATCTAAATCATAAAAAGATGAAGGTGACGATTTGTACATCAAACAGAATAAATGGTTTAATGTGCACCATTTTACTTCTGATTATTTTCGGATGTAAAAACAAATCAATCACAACCCCCGAAATTGTAATTAAAACGCATGGCATAATCCCCTTGCCAAAGCAGCTCGATTTTACCGGCGAGAAGATCACCCTCAATCAGGATTTTACCTTCATCACCAACAATATTTATCCAGTAGCATCCTTAGCTGCTGAAAAATTAATTGAAAATATATTAACAACCTATAAGATTTCACAAACCCTTCCGGTGTCAGGAAATAGCTTTCAGCTAATCAACGATAAAACAATCAAAGATGATGCTTACCAGTTATCTGTTACCAAAAACGGAATTCAGATTAAATCCGGCAACGAAGCCGGCGCCTTCTGGGCTGTTCAGACACTTAAGCAATACCTCTGGAATTCAACCAACGGACTAAAACAAAACGCGCTCACGCTGAATGGAATTACAATCAACGATGAACCAAAATATAATTACAGAGGATTCCATCTCGATGTGGCACGCCATTTCTTCACCAAAGATTATATCCTCAAAATCATCGACTGGCTCGCTTATTACAAATTCAATAAGTTTCACCTCCACCTCACCGACGACCAGGGATGGCGTATTGAAAGCCAAAAATTTCCACTTTTAAATTCGGTAGGTTCATGGCGAATCTTCGACCGTTACGACTCTATCTGCATTGCCAAATCAACCTCAAATCCAGATTTCAAAATTGATCCCCGGTTTATTCAGATACGAAACGGGATGTCAATGTATGGCGGATGCTATACCCGGCAGGATATTGCCGAAATTGTAACCTATGCCACCGCACATTTTATAGAGGTAATCCCCGAAGTGGATATGCCCGGTCATATGTCTGCGGCAATCAAAGCCTATCCTCAACTCTCCTGCACCGGATCTTCGGGATGGAGTACCGAATTTTCTTATCCGATATGCCCATGCACCCGCGAAATTAATGACTTCGCCTTGCAGATATGGGATGAGATATCAGAACAATTCCCATCAAAATTCATTCATATTGGTGCCGACGAGGTTGACAAGACAACCTGGAAAGCATCCACGGATTGTAGCGATTTTATGAAGACAAATAATCTGATCTCAGCCAATGATATCCAAAGTTTTTTTGTCGGCAATCTCCAAAAGCATCTCGAAGCCAAAGGGAAAACCGTAATTGCCTGGGATGACGTCACTGATGGTAAGATAAACAGTTACCTGAAGATTATGTACTGGCGCGACTGGATGCCTGATGCCCCTAAAATTGCAGCTGCAAATGGCAATCAGTTGATCTTTACACGATGGGACCTGTTTTACTTCAGCAGTCCATACTCGGAGGAGAACCTGAAAAAGCTGCTCGAATTCGATGTATCGCAACTCTATAATTCGGATGTTACCGGAAAGATAATCGGATTTCAAGGGTGCGTATGGAGTGAAGAGATCCCTTCGGAAGCACAATTCGAGGCACAGGTCTTCCCTCGCCTTCAGGCACTCTCCGAAGTAAACTGGTCATCAAACAGAGATTATTACTCCTTTACAATGCGCATGGCTCCACACCGAAGCTTTTTAAAGGCGAATAATGTTAACCTTAAAAATTAGATATCACGAATACATATCTGGCCCTAAATGGCATTTTTATTATTTTAAAGCCAAATATAAAAGAGATTGAACTAATCTAAAAAATAGAAATTTCAAAACTCCTTGCTATATTTGGCTTTATCTGTTATTCTTATTATATCTGAGGCCATTTATAGCCTCGGTATGAAAAAGCTTGTTGCCGGAAACATTGGGAGAATTAACCATTACCTATTCTAAACATCCTGGAAACAGCTTTCCCGATTAACTAACCAATATATTTGTATCTTTGAACCACACAAACAATCTCTTCGAATGCTTAAAGGAATTTCCCCTCTGATTAGTCCTGACCTACTTAGTGTGCTGGCCCGAATGGGGCATGGCGATGAAATTATTCTGGCCGATGCCCATTTCCCCGGAGAAACCTTTAATAAAAATGTACTTCGTGCGGACGGACTAAAAATAGCTGATCTGCTGGCAGCAATCCTACCCCTTTTCGAACTCGATCCCTATGTTCCTCACCCATTGGCGATGATGGCTGCGGTTCCCGGAGATAACCTGGATCCTTCTGTTGAAGTGGGCTATTTAACAAGTATTCACCAAACAAATCCGGCTGTGCCTCCCATTGAACGGGTTGAGCGATTCGCATTTTACGAACGGGCCAAAAATGCTTTTGCTGTGGTAATGACCGGTGAAACGGCAAAATATGGTAATATAATCCTGAAAAAAGGGGTTACCCCAACCCTTTAACAACACGCTTTCCTTCAAGATAGAAAACTAAATAAACTTTTAAAATAATCACCCTATTAACTCCTAAAAAATGGTAAACATGAAGAGATTTTTTCTTGCATTCATTGTTATTGTCTTAACAATTAACAGCATAGCTCAGCCTAAACCGGATAAAATGGATTGGTGGAAAGAAGCCAAATTTGGTCTGTTTATCCATTGGGGAGTCTACTCTGTTCCTGCCGGGGTATACGAAGGAAAAGATATTGAAGGAATTGGCGAATGGATTATGAATAATGGCAAAATCCCCAAAGCCACCTACCAGGCCTATGCCAAACAGTTTAATCCGGTAAAATACAACCCCGAAGCATGGGTCAAAATGGCCAAAGATGCCGGTATGAAATACCTTGTGATCACCTCAAAACATCATGATGGCTTTACCCTTTTCGAAACAAAAGCCTCAAAATGGAATATTGTTGAAGCAACACCCTATGGAAAAGATTTGCTAAAACCGCTCGCCGATGCATGCCATAAACAAGGGATCAGATTGGGATTCTATTATTCGCAGGCTCAGGACTGGAACAATACCGGTGGAAGTGCCTGTTCTGGTCACTGGGATAAAGCCCAGGATGGGTCGATGGATGAATATATTGATAAAGTAGCCGTTCCACAGGTGAAGGAAATCCTGTCAAACTACGGACAGGTGGATATCCTGTGGTGGGATACCCCCTGTGATATGACTAAAGAGCGCGCCGAAAAATTCCTCCCAATTCTGGCAAAATATCCTAACCTGATTACCAATAACAGATTGGGAGGCGGATATAACGGAGATTCTGAAACACCTGAACAATTTGTTCCCGCTACCGGTTTTCCCGGTCGTAACTGGGAAACCTGTATGACCATGAATGAGACATGGGGTTTCAAATCGAAAGATAATAACTGGAAATCACCCACGGTAATTCTTCAGACTCTGATCGACATCGTAAGCAAAGGGGGAAATTATCTGCTAAATGTTGGTCCCACTTCCGAAGGATTAGTCCCACAACCAAGTATCGAACGTCTTGCAGAGGTTGGAAAATGGATGAAAATTAATGGGGAGGCCATTTATGGTACAACAGCAAGCCCCTTCAGCTTCCTTCCATGGGGACGATGCACACAAAAAGGGAATAAACTCTACCTCCATATTTTTGAGTGGCCCGCGAATGGAAAAATATCGATACCATTGTTGAATAAGATTGAAAAGGCCTATTTGCTCTCCAATCCAAACAAGACCTTAATTGTTGAAGCCACGAAGACAAAAAATACAATTTCCCTTACTGGCAAGGCACCTGATAAAATAGCATCAGTGGTTGTTGTTGAACTTAACAGCGCACCTCAGGTGCTTCCGCTTCCTACCGCCGGGAAAACGGCCAAAGCATCCTCTGAAAAAGAGGGATCATCGGTTAAAAATCTCCTGGATGGAATTCCGGGAAACAAATGGGAACCTAAAGGCGATGATCAGGAAAAATGGGCCGAGGTTGACCTTGGAGAAACGATTGCAATCGGAGCTTTTTCTGTTGTAGAGCCCTGGCATCCGTGGAACGACAAAGGTCAGAAAATCGAAATACAATATAAAACAGGTAATAAATGGGAGGTCGCAACTGCTGTGAAAACAAGCGGATCAGGACATACCGGTACTTTCAACCCGGTTTCTGCACGCTATTTCCGTTTAAAAATTGTTGAATCCAAAGAACCGGTTATCAATGAATGGATCCTCTTCCGGGCTGACTGAACAGATGCTGTCCTGATTATAAATTATTAAAAATTAATTATGAAGTCTATAGCTTTAGTTTTAATTCTCCTTTTTGCATTCACTCAGGTTAATGCGGCGAAAAGACGCGATTTCTATCAGATCCAGGTTTATCATCTAAACGGAAAAATCCAGCAGCAAAATCTTGATAATTATCTGAAAACATCCTATATACCAGCTTTACACCGGGCAGGAATCCAAACCATCGGGGTATTTAAACCCATTGCCACTGACACTGCGTCAACAAAACAGACCATTGTATGGATTCCTTTAACTTCGCTCGATCAACTTGATAAAGTGGAACATCATCTTGACAAGGATGCCGATTACCAAAAAACCGGAGCCGATTTCTTAAATGCCCCTTTTGATCAGCCATCTTTTCTGCGGAAAGAATCGATTCTTCTCAGATCATTTCCGGATGCTCCCGCATTTTCGTTGCCAAAATTCACAACCGATCCATCTGTAAGAATCTATGAATTGAGAAGTTATGAATCTCCTACCGAACATCTTTTCGACCAAAAAGTGAAGATGTTCAATGCAGGTGGTGAGATTAAAATATTCAAATCGTTAGAGTTTAATGCAGTATTCTATGCGGAAGTAATCTCGGGAGCTTCGATGCCTAATTTAATGTATTTAACTACTTTCGAGAATATGACAGCACACGATGAACGATGGAAAGCATTTGGAAACCATCCTGACTGGAAAAAACTTTCAACAATCAATGAATATCAGCATACCGTCTCAAAAATTGTAAAAATATTGCTTTCTCCAACTGATTACTCCGATTTTTAACATTCTAAACCAGAGATAAGATAATTAGTGGCGTATTGCTGACCCCGCTTCGATTTTGATCTATATAACTCATATTGTAATACTTGTCAGATTTACCGAACTCTTACGACATTTTAGAAGAACAATTTGTAAAGTTTTTGAATAATAGTTTAAAAAAAAGAAATCATTCAAAAGCAAACGTTTCAATAGCTATAATTACCTGACATTCATGCTATTTAGGCTTGAAGGTAATTGTTATAGTAAGTCACTCCGGAGGTGTGGGTAAAGAAATAGTTTGAACTTAGGATTTGATTTTCTTTACTTTGCACAAATTTTAGAAGCACCTAAATCATTCTTCAAAAGATATGGAAGAGAATCTTGTAATCGTCGAGTCGCCAGCTAAGGCCAAAACAATAGAGAAAATTCTGGGTAAGGATTATCTTGTCAAATCGAGTTTTGGACACATCCGTGATCTGGACAAAAAAGATTTTGGGGTTGATATCAACAATCAATATCAACCAAATTATATCATTTCGGAAGACAAAAAGAAGGTTGTCAGCGAACTCAAAAAATTTGCAAAATCGGCCGGTAAGGTCTGGATAGCCTCGGACGAGGACCGCGAAGGAGAAGCTATAGCCTGGCATCTGATGGAGGTTTTAAACCTTGATCCCGAAAAAACAAACCGAATCGTTTTTCACGAGATTACAAAAGAGGCCATTTTAAAAGCTATTGAGAATCCGCGCAGGCTGAATAAAGATCTGGTTGATGCTCAGCAGGCACGCCGGGTACTGGATCGTCTTGTTGGATTTGAAATCTCACCCGTACTTTGGAAGAAAGTAAAACCCTCGCTTTCTGCCGGAAGAGTTCAATCGGTTGCCGTTCGGCTTATTGTTGACCGGGAACGGGAAATCACCAATTTTCAGAGCACTCCATTTTTCAGAGTCAATGCCATTTTTATGGTGCCGGAGAAAAACGGGAAAGTCACTCAACTTAAAGCAGAACTAAACAGTCGGTTTGATTCGGCATTAACGGCAAAGGTTTTTCTCGAGAAATGTCTGGGCGCCTCATTTACAGTCGCTGATGTTGTCACCCGGCCGGCAAAAAAGTCACCCGCCGCCCCGTTTACCACATCCACGCTACAGCAGGAAGCGAGCCGTAAACTTGGCTTTCCTGTTGGGTTAACCATGTCGGTGGCACAGAAGCTTTATGAATCGGGGCATATAACCTATATGCGTACTGATTCAACCAATCTTTCTGACCTTGCGATAAATGGAGCAAAAAATAAGATCATCTCGGCTTATGGTGATCGGTATGTGAAAATTCGTCAATATAAAACCAAAGTTAAAGGTGCGCAGGAGGCACACGAAGCAATTCGTCCAACCTATTTTGATCAGGAAGAGGTTTCCGGAACATCACAGGAACAACGTTTATACAGTTTGATCTATAAACGAACTCTTGCCTCGCAAATGGCAGATGCTGAAATTGAGCGGACCACTGTTAATATTCATGTTTCAAAGGCCTCCGAAATATTTGTCGCTTCGGGAGAGGTACTTCGCTTCGATGGATTCCTTGGGGTTTACATGGAATCATCTGATGATGAAAATCTTTCCGAAGAGGAGAAAGGAATGCTCCCCGCACTGAGTGTGGATCAGAAACTACAACCGGAACTCATCCAGGCTCTTGAGCGTTTTTCGCAGAAAGCCGCTCGCTATACAGAGGCCAGCCTGGTTCGGAAACTTGAAGAACTTGGCATCGGACGCCCTTCAACATACGCACCAACAATCACCACAATCCAGCAACGTGAATATGTTATAAAAGAGGATCGGGAAGGAACTGAGCGATTCTTTATCACGATTAGCCTGATTGATAACAAGATTCAGGAAGAGACTAAAACAGAAATTACCGGTACCGAAAAGTCGAAACTATTCCCTACCGATATTGGACTGGTTGTCAACGATTTCCTCGTGAAGTATTTTGAACCTATTGTAGATTTCAATTTTACAGCATCCGTAGAGAAGCAGTTTGATGAAATCGCAGATGGCCAACTGGTCTGGAACGAAATGATTGACACATTCTATCGCCCTTTTCATCTGAAAATAGAAGATGCGCTGAATAATTCAGAAAGGGCCAGGGGGGAACGGATTTTGGGTACCGACCCGGTAACGCAAAAACCGGTCTCGGCGAAGATAGGAAGGTTCGGACCATTTGTCCAGATTGGCGAGGTGATCGAAGGGAGTGAAGAAAAACCGCAGTTTGCGTCACTTCAAAAAGGGCAAAGCATCGAAACAATAACGATGGAAGAGGCGATGAAATTATTTGAACTGCCTCGTGATCTGGGTGAATTTGAAGGTAAAAAAGTAATCGCAGCCATTGGAAGATTTGGTCCCTACGTGCGGCATGACGGCGCTTTTGTTTCGCTGAAAAAAGATGTTGATGATCCGATGACTGTAACCATTGAAAGGGCAATCGAATTAATAATTGAGAAAAGAGAAAATGCCATAAAATCGGTATTGAAGACTTTTGGCGATACACAGGAGATTCGAATTCTTGAAGGGCGATGGGGTCCCTATATCTCCTATAAGAAGGGAAACTACAAAATCAAAAAAGGGACCGACATCAATGCGCTAACACAGGAAGAGTGTCTGGTTATAATCGAGGCCGAGGGTAGTAAACCTAAAACAAATAAGCGACGTTCGAAATAAATTATTAAATCCAGGGTTTAAAATGCAAAAATCAATTAAATAAGTTTGAACTTTGCATGTTGACTTTTCCACTTTAAATTACGACCAATCATGCTCAACGACCTTATTATTCCGGCAAAGGATTTAGCTGTTGTTCGCAACTATGAGGGGCATTCCAATCAGTTGGGACATTATTTGAAATCAAGAACCTGGGATCCAAATAACCTTCCGTCTGTTGCGATACTTGGAATTCCTGAAGGAAGAGGTTCTTCCTGTCATCAGCTTGCTGAAGCGCCGGATGCGATCAGGGGGCAATTATACACACTCACGGCATTCCCTTCCGAAATAAACATTGTCGATCTGGGTAATATCAAAACCGGCAACGAATTAAAAGATACTCATGCTGCAGTTAAGATTGTTGTGGAAGAACTTGCGTTACTAAATGTACGACTTCTCATACTGGGAGGAAGCCAGGAGTTTACCGTCCCGATCATTCGTGGTTTTGGCAGGGAGGAATTCGATCTTATTGTAGTTGATGACAGGATTGATGCTGCTGAGGAAAATAATAATTACGCCGATGAATTTTTCATCAATAAGGTGCCGGTTGGCACCTCCGTTACACTTATTGGAGGTCAATCCTATTTTATTGGTGAACAAATGCACGAACTGGTGACAGATGATGCCGGGGCTGAAATCCGTACTTTAGGTGAAATCCGCACCGATTTAAAAGAGCTGGAGCCATTGATCCGCAAATCAGATCTGATGAGTTTTGACTATGGTGCCATGAATGGTGCAGATTCTCCAGGGCAATACCGAATATCGCCTAATGGTTTAACAGGAGCAGAAGCGTGTCAGATTTCATGGTATTGCGGAATTTCAACTAAACCGGCATGGTTTGCCCTTTTTGGTTATGCCCCCAATGCCGATCCGTCATCGCTAGGGGCCATGATGGCCGCCCAAATTAGCTGGTACTTCATTAACGGAGTATCAAAACGATTGGATGAAGAACCGGTTGATGAAGCCACAAATTTTGAGCATTATCATATAAATGTTGACGGATTGGAGGATCCTATCTCATTCTTACTTCATCCCATATCGCGCAGGTGGTGGATGGAAGTACCATCCGAAGACTGTACGGTATACCCTTTTAGAGTCCCTTGTTCCAAAAAAGATTATCGTAAGGCCTGTAAAAATGAAATCTCTGAAAAATGGTGGAAATATTTCAATAAAATTTAAACAGTATTGTTCTATATTTGTTAATGATTACAAAATATACGGTTAATGCGACAAATGATAAGTTACCTCTGTGCAAATGAATGATAATACCGCAAATATCAATTATCGCAAAAGGCAACTATGGAATAAACTAATCCTATTTTGGATATTAGGAAATATTAGTATTTTTGTCGCAAATGGCCAGCAGGATCCACAGTTTAGTCAAAACCGGTTTAATCAATTAACAGTGAATCCAGGTTTTGCAGGATCTTCCGGTCTTATTAATGTTACGTTTTTAAACAGATTTCAATGGGTGGGATTTCCCGGAGCCCCGGTGACAACTGTTTTTAATGCAGATGCTGCACTCCATCTAATTGGGAAAGATGATGGTGTTGGATTTTCAATAATCAATGATGTAATAGGATTTGAGAAGAATGTTTCAATAGGACTAAATTATTCCTGGAGAACAGATCTTGGCGATGGAAAATTAGGTACAGGTATCTCATTGGGGTTAATGAATAAGAATCTTAATCTTGATCTGACCGGAATCGACGGGGGAGATGTTGTTAATCTTTCAGATCCTTCGTTGCCAAAAGGAAAATCGGGTGGAATTATGGCTGATATTGGTCTTGGATTATTTTATCAGACTGAAAATTATGAGCTCGCCATTTCAGGCAGACACTTGAACAGACCATCAATTTCATTCGACCAGTCGGGTAAATATACCCTACTTAGATCTTTTTATGTTGGTGGCAACTATATCTTTCAAATGGCTGATGAAAGATTGCAGGCAATACCGTCCATTTATTACAAAACGGACGCTACCTCCTGGCAGGCTGACATGAATATGACTCTGCAATATGATAAACGATTTTGGGGTGGTCTTGGATTTCGTTTTGGCGATGCGATAATTGTTACAGGTGGAACCGAATTATGGAATGGGATAAAATTTGGATATTCATACGATGTTAGCATTTCTGCTTTGTCCAGATATAATGCCGGATCGCATGAATTTTTTCTGTCATATTCAGTATTATTATATAAAAAGCATACTCACAAGTACAAAAGTGTCAGATTTTTGTAACTTTGACATAAAAATAGTTGAATACAACATATTAAGCGAACTATGAAGCGATTACTTATCTTAGGTTTTATATCGTTAGTACTCTTGTTACCCAGTTGTAATAGCCTTTTTGGTCCCAGTGGTGGCAGAGGTGAATTAACGGGAGTACAAAAACGCGGAAAATATTCTGAACCCTCTCCTCTTGGCATGGTTTTAATACCCGGCCAAAGTTTCAATATTGGAGTTGGAGATCAGGATGTTGCCAATGCTGCACTTCCAACAAGGACTGTTGATTTATCAACTTTTTGGATGGATGATACAGAAATTACCAATAATGAATACCGCCAGTTTGTATACTGGGTGCGTGATTCTATTGCCCGTCAGATTCTATCGGAACAATTTGAAGAATTTAAGATAACTCAGGACCGTAAGGGAAATCCGATTGACCCACCGATACTCGACTGGAAAAGAAAACTTGACTGGAATAATCCCGATTACAAGGACGCTTTGGATCCGATGTTTTATGCCGGAAGTGATCGGATCATGGGGCGAAAAGAGCTCGATACCCGAAAATTATCTTACAGCTATTCCTGGGTAGATCTTCAACAAGCTGCGCGAGCTCAAAACGCCTTTAACTTTAAGGAACAATCCTACAAAGGGGGGAATGTTTTCGATTTAAACGGGAAGAACGTTCCGATAGAAGGAAGATCAAGCTTTATTATGAGCGATGGAGTAAATATTTACCCGGATACCCTGGTGTGGATCCGCGATTTCTCATATGCCTTTAACGATCCACTTACGAACAAATACTTTTCACATCCCGGATTTGACGATTATCCTGTAGTTGGAGTTACCTGGAAACAGGCAAAAGCCTTTTGTGTATGGCGCACAAATTTCAAGAATTCAGCATTGTTATCCAAAGGAGATAATGGAGTACAGGATTACCGTTTGCCATCCGAGGCAGAATGGGAACTGGCAGCCCGCGGCGGGTTAAGTAATTCAATGTATCCCTGGGGTGGATATTACACACGCTCCAAGAATGGGTGCTTTATGGCCAATTTTAAACCAATGCGTGGAAATTACAGTGATGACGGTGGAAAAACAACAGTTAAAGTTGCAAACTACGATCCTAACGGTTTCGGACTCTATGATATGGCGGGGAATGTTGCCGAATGGACAATCACTTCGTACGATGAATCATCCTATGAAATTATGCATGACCTAAATCCAAATATTGAACAAAATGCACTCCCTGATGACCCTGCGGCAATGAAACGTAAAGTGACGCGCGGCGGCTCATGGAAGGATATAGCTTACTTTATTCAGGTTGGTACCCGCTCTTTCGAATATCAGGATACGGCAAAATCATATATCGGTTTTCGTTGCGTCCGCTCGTCGTTTGGAGATGAGTTTCAGTCAGGTAAAAAATGAAAAACAATTAATAAAAAAATAGTTGAATAATGGCGGTATTTGAATTTACCCATTCAAGAAGATGGAAATCTTCAATGAATTTTCTATATAGTATTGGTGCTTCGGTTGTACTTTTAGGGGCATTGTTTAAATTACAACATTGGCCTTACGCAAATATTATTCTCCCTATTGGGATGTTGACCGAAGTTGTAATTTTCTTCTTCTCGGCATTCGAACCCTCGGTTGAAATCCCCGATTGGTCAAAAGTTTATCCTCAACTTAGAGAAGCTTATACTCCTGAAGAGGAGGAGTTTGAATTTGCAATTGCACCAAAACAAAATAACCTGGAAAGTATCCTCGAGAAAGCAGATATTTCACCTGAATTGCTCGCGAAAGTTAAAAAAGGGTTGCAAGACCTTTCAAATACGGCAAGCGGAATTGCGGATATTTCGATCGCAAGTTTAGCAACTGACGAATATGTAAAAAATATTACCGAAGCATCTGAGTCAATGTCTGTCTTTAAAGACATTAATTCCCGTGCGTCTCATTCAATCGAGAAATCGACCAATGATCTGGTTTATTCTTATGATCAGAGCTCCCAGATATTAGGAAATTCATCCAAAAATCTGGCCAATACATTTAATGAATCTTCTAAAAAGATAAATGATCAACTCGCTGTAACAGGAGACAAACTGGCTCAATCATATAAAAGTTTTACCGAAACAGTAAATAAAGATCTGTTGGCCCTAAACGATCATTCAAAAAATTATAGCACAGGCCTTTCTCTGGTAAATACAAGTCTCTCTGCCTTACATTCATCCTACGAATTGCACCTTCAGAATGCCAAAAAATTAACGGTATCTGCAGAAGAGGCTTTCGAAGGCCATTCAAAAATGACCGGTTTAGTCAACAGCGCGGTGGAAGAGGCACAGAAATACCGGAAACAAACTGAAGAATTAAATAAAAATCTGGAGGCACTTAACCATATTTATGGTAATATGCTTGGAGCTATGAACGTAAAAGGTTAATTCGAAGATGGGAACGAAATACTGTCCGGAGGCACCCAGACAAAGGATGATCAGTTTGATGTATCTGGTTTTGACTGCCATGTTGGCTCTCAATGTAGATAAATCAGTATTGGACGCATTCGTGATGGTCAATCATAATTTCATGCAATCAATTGAAAGTTCAATTGCTAAAAATCAACGTGTATACGACGATTTTAATAATGCAGCAAGGGAAAATCCTAAAAAAGCCGGAGAACTAAATAATTCGGTGATCAGAGTTAAAACAAATTCAGACTCGTTATATAACTATATACATAGTTTAAAGGTATTAATTGTTAAAAAGGCAGACGGTCCTGAAGGAGATTTGGACAATATAAAATCTCAGGATGACCTTAATTATTCAGCTGAATTAATGATTAATAAGAAAAACGGAATAGCGTTAAAGAAGGCTATTGAACAGTACCGAAAATCTTTGATTGAATTGGTTGACACCTCAAATACTGCGTTAATCACCTCCATCAATGAGAGCCTTAACACCTCAAACCCACCTCCCGTTCAGGGTCAAACACCCACATGGGAATCAAGTAAATTTGAAGGATACCCTCTTATTGCTGTAATCACCCTAATGTCTAAGATACAAAGTGATGTTCGTAATGCAGAATCAGATGTAATAAATCACCTCTATGCGCAGATAGATGCAGCTTCTTTTAAATTTAATAAGCTCCAGGCTCAGGTGGTATCCACATCCGATTACGTACTTCAAGGGAGTACCTACGAGGCAAAAGTATTCCTCTCTGCGGTAGACACAACGGCTAGTCCTGTTATTATGGTTGGGGGTTCAACACTCCCAATGGTGCCCGGTGAAAATGCAGGATTATATAAGTTGGTTACCTCAAAAGAGGGTAAGATTGAATATCGCGGACAGATTAACTATAAAAATCCCTTGGGATTAATTGTAAGTTATCCTTTCAAACACGAATATGAGGTTGCAAAACCTTCAATGACCGTGTCACCAACTAAAATGAATGTGTTCTATGCCGGACTTGCAAACCCGGTTTCTATCTCTGTACCCGGTATATCAGCCACCAATACTAAAGTGACCATAACCAATGGAACTATTGAACCTGGTACAGCTGGCAATTATCTTGTAAGGCCTGAAAAGGTTGGCGTAAACGCTGTAATTACAGTCTCTGCCATGATTGATGGAAAATCAAAAGAGATCGGAACAACATCATTCCGGGTTAAAAAAGTACCCGATCCTGTTGCCTCTGTAGCCAATAAGAATGATGGAGTAATCTCCAAAAAAGAACTTGAAGCACAGCTTGGAGTTTTGGCTAAAATCCCCGATTTTGATTTTGAAATGAATTTTACTGTCACATCATTTGTAATATCAACATCTAAGGCTGGATTTATTGTCGACAAACAAACAAAAGGAAACCGTTTCTCTCAGGAACAACGGGATTTAATGAAAGGGTTAAATACTGGAAGTAGGTTATACATTGAGAGCATTGTAGTTAAGGGGGATGACGGAACGACCCGTAATCTGCCTGCCATAAGCTTTAAAATTAATTAAAAATGAAAAAGTTATTTTTGATCTTCGTAATAGTTTTGATTGGAGCTACATCAGAAAATCTGTTGAAGGCCCAGGTTAATTATAACGCCTACGTGAAAAAAACAACCGTAGACCGAAAACCTTCTCCTCTGCCTCTGGTCAGAGAATCAGATGTTATTTGGTCAAAGACCGTTTGGCGGATCATCGACTTCCGCGAAAAAGCCAACCAGCACTTTTACTATCCGATTAACGAAATGCAGGGAAGAAATAATCTCTTTAATATCTTATTAAAAGGAATTGAGGATAAACGAATTACAGCCTTCGATGCTCAGCTTTCCGATAACGAATTCGTTGAACCGATTAATTACAATCAGGTTAAACAGCAATTTGGAGACTCGATAAGAACGATTAAAGTTACTGATTTGAATACCGGAAATGACCGCGATTCAACAGTTACCTCTGAAATTCCAACTAAAGATGTTAAACAACTGGAAATTAAAGAGGTGTGGTATTTCGATAAACAAAGATCAACACTTCAGGTACGCATTCTTGGCCTCTGCCCTATCCGTGTATTTAAAAAAGATCCAAAAGATACTACCTTCGTGCGTAAAAGACTCTTTTGGGTTTCATATCCCGAAATCAGACCCATTCTCGCTAAAAAAGAGGTCTTAAATGATTTCAATTCAGCCAGAAGTTTAAGCTTTGACGATGTATTTATAAGAAGAAAATTTGATGGTTTTATTGTCAAAGAAGAAAACCTATATAACAACAGATCAATCGAAGAGTATGCTACCGGAGAATATGCATTCAAGGAATCAGAAAGAATTAAAAATTCAATCTTCGATTACGAACAGGACCTCTGGGAATATTAATATAAATTATTTGAATATATTTGGTTGAATATTCAACTGAAATTTATCGTAGAGACAAGGCAATGCTTTGTCTCTACAGCTTTTTAAAGAAATTCCTTTATTTCATTACACTTTCGATATGACAATTTTATACGGCATAATAATAGCCTTATCGAGTGCACTGGTTCTTATCTCAGTTCTGTTTCTGAACAGCAGAAACAAAAATGCAGCTACCCTTATGGAGCAAAGGAAAACAATCTCAAGACTAAAATTTGAAGGTATCCGTGTCAGAATAACAACACATTTCTTCTTCAATGCATTAAGTACCATTTCAGGACTCACCACACAAACTGGAATAATTGAAAAAAACATAAAAACCCTGTTAATCCTTTTGCGCAAATCAGTCGATAACATCGAACAATTGATTATCCCCCTGTACGAAGAGCTGGAATTGGTTAAAGGCTATATTGAATTACAATCCCTGATCGTGCCTGATCCTTTTATCATCTCGTATGAGGTTCAACCCGGACTGAATTTGAATAGTTCGATTCCGGCCATGATTATTCAGATTCCAGTTGAAAACGCAATAAAACATGGTCTGTTACCCCTGACCGGGCAAAAAATATTACGAATAAAAATCACCAATTCCTCCGGAAGATTAAATATAACCATTGAAGATAATGGAATTGGTTATCTGACTTCCTCAAAAAGAACACTGGGGGCCGGCACCGGACTTAAGGTTCTCTATCAAACCCTCGACATTTTAAATGAACAAAATAAACAAAAAATAGAATTCCTTATCCGGGAAAAGGAATCAGCTTCAACCGAACCCGGAGGAACTATTGTCGAAATAAAAATACCAAATAATTATTCTTTCACTCTTTCTTAAAAAAAAAAGAGAAAGAGGTAGGGTAAAACTAAGTTGATGCGGTAAATAGATAATTGCGGTCAACAAAGACATTTTAAATGAACCCATTTATGATTGGAACAGATAAAATTAATACCGCAATTATTGATGATGATGAGGAGTTCGTCTTCGCATTAAAGGAACATCTGGGATTCTTTCCCGAAATACAAATACTGGGTTGTGCATCAAAGTATAATCAATCCAAAACATTACTTCAAAAGGAAGATCTTGATCTCGTTTTTATGGATGTCGAGATGCCGGTTAAAACCGGCTTTGAACTTCTCGAAGAAGCACGCAGATCAAGAAAACAGATGTTTAGTGTAATTTTTTATACGTCCTTTGACAAATATGTAATACAGGCATTACGCGAATCAGCATTTGATTACATCTTCAAACCAGTTAAAACTGAAGATTTGAAAAATGTAATCGATCGATTTAAACTGAAACGAAAAAATGACCACCCTGCAAGTTTCGTGACACTATCGCATGGTATTAATGAAATTATCTCGCTCCCTACTCCGATCGGATTAAGGTTTATGGATAAAAATAATATCATTCTACTACAGTGTGTAAAGGAACAAAATCAGGATAAACCAGGATGGAAAGCACTTCTTACCGATTTGAGTGAAGTAAAACTCAGGGCAGGAACCACAGCCAAAGAGATTCTCGGTTTAATGGGAAACAGAATTTTTATTCAGATTAATCAATCGGCAATTTTGAATCTTAATTATTTGGGATCAATAGAATTTAAAACAAGAGAATGTCAGTTAATTCCACCTTTTAACGGAATCAGACTACAAGCTTCACGAACCCATTTATACGAATTAAGAAACAAATACGACACGTTATAAGTAATTGCATTGTCTGACTCATTGGAACACCTTTTTAAGGAATTAAATTAAATGGTGTCCAAATTGAAAATTAAAACATTTTAGAGGTTTATTCAGATTTTTAACGGTTTTGGCAACAAACTTACAAACCATACAAATAAGGCGAATTAGGAACAATACAAATATTATAAACTACTTATTTACTAATACTTAACTTGATATGAACTACTTAAACACAGCTGATCAGACAGCAAACTTTCCTTAAGAAGGAATGGTAAAAAAGACGAAATAATTTGAATTATTTACCGAATATACCTCAATAACTACATTATATTCGCCTATTTTACCAAATAAACAAATTAAGAAAATCCGGGGTTTTTTAACCCTGATAATTATGTAATCTTTGTGCAAATTAAATTTATAGTGCTTCTTTTATTTCCATTTATTAATTAAAAAAAATCAAAAATGAAAAAACTATTGTTGAGCGTGTTCGCGCTCGCCATTCTTATTACTTCCTGTAATAAGTACGCCAATGACTTCCAGGCGTTGAAAGATCAGATTGCTGCTCTTTCTTTAAAAGTTGATGGTGTTTCAGCATTACAATCTCAGCTGACATCTACAACAGCTCAGATCACTGCTCTTCAGGCAGCTGTAGGATCTCTGGCAACATCATCTTCAGTTTCTGCTCTTTCTTCAGCTTTAGGAACAGCAAACACAAACATTGGTTTGATCCAGGGTCAATTAACTTCACTAGCTACAACCGGAGCAACAGCAGCGTCTGTTGGAGCATTAAAAGCTCAGCTTGAAGCTATCATTGCTGACAAAGCGACTTCTGATGCAGCTACTGCATTGGCTTTGGCAGGTTTGAAGTCGAAACTTGATGCAGCTGCTACATCAGCAGAAGTTGCAACTCTTCGTACTGACATTCTTGACCAAATCCTTGCAAGCGCTCAAACTA
The DNA here is from genome assembly GCA_947475715.1 of Prolixibacteraceae bacterium. GTDB lineage: Bacteria > Bacteroidota > Bacteroidia > Bacteroidales > Prolixibacteraceae > JAAFHB01. Next base: position 34,422 of record CANJNY010000006.1, on the reverse strand, counting down.
CTGATGCAGCTGTTATTGCTGAGATTGGTGTTTTGAAAGCTGACATTATGACTGCTATCAAAGACGGTTCTGATGCTGTTAATGGCAAAATTGATGCGTTACAAGTTATTATTGACAAAGCAAATGCTGACAACAAAGCTCAGATCGAAACTGTTCTTACTAACTTAGGTACACTTTCCACAACTGTAGCTGATAACAATACAGTTCTTACTGCATCTGTTACAGGTTTACAGTTAGCTTTGGCTGCTGCTCAGAGAGATCTTACTATCTTACTGAATGCATCTGCTATGTACAATGACAACGTAAACATCTCTACTGACTCTGACGTAGATTTCTACCTTGCCAAATTGTTCCAGATGGGTATCATCAACGGTAACTTAATCGTAAATACAGATGCTGTTACTAAAATTGCTGACTTGAATAAAATCTTAGCTGCTGTTGTTGCCGTTATCGGAACAAATGACGCAGTTCAGGTTATTACTTCAGGTAACCACCACCATAACAACAATGCATGGACAATCACAACTGTTGCCGGTTCAGGTCACTTTGTAACTATTGAAGACCAGATTGGTTCTTCTCTTACAGCTACATTATTGACTTCAATCAGAGGTGACTATACCGTTACCGGTACTGATATTTCTGATCCAAAGATCGACAACGTAGGTGGTGCAGTTACATACGAATATGCAGGTGCATACGAATCAGTTTCTTTGAAAACTGTTGGTACAAACCTTGTTCTTCACAGTGATACTACTACTGCTAACATCAACTTCCCTAATGTTATCGTTGGTGGTCATGTTGGTGATGGTTCACACTCTCCAAACGGAACTGTTGCATTTAACTCTCCTCATACTGATAAAATAGTATTTGGTCTTGAAACAGGTGGTCAGATCCATAACCTTACAACAACTAACGCAACCTGGATTAAAATAGGAACTGCTGAATATGACGGAGCTTTAGCTATTACTGCATGGGAAGCTTTGACAATCGATCTTTCTGCTGCTACAACAGCCGCATCTACTGTAACAATTGCAAGTGGTTTATCTGCAACTACAGGTTCAGCTACAACTGTCAATCTTTCAAATTTGACTACTTCAGGAGCCTTAACAGTTTGGGCAGATTCAACAGCAGATGTTATGCTTCATAAATTCGATGCTTCAGTTATGGTTACTATCAGAGGTCCACACACCCTTGATATTCCGGTTTGGTTAGGTCAACCAGGGTCAGACTTAAGTGCTCCTGAAACTAAAACTTTAACATTAGAAAAATATCGTTGGTGGAGTGTTACTGCACCTGCAACAATTCCTACAACACCTGAACTTGCAGAAATTGAAACTCTTACTTTAGGAAACGCTTTGGAAAATGTTAATATTGGCACGTATCCAACCTTAAAGAAAGTGGTTCTTACTGGTGCTGCATTTGGTGATGCTACACATTGGGCTACAATTTCAGGTGCTCATGTACCAGGCGTATCAACAACTGGTAATGCAAAACTTGAATGGCTTCAGCTTGGTGGTATTATGAATACCGTTAGTGTTTCTAACTTACCAAAATTAACAGCTGTTGCAACTTCAGGTATTATCAATACAATGATTTTGGATAATGCTGATGCACTTCTAAGTGTTACTTTAGGTCATTCAAATTTCGAAGGTGCAGTTGGTTATGGTGGACCGGGTTCAGACCTTTGGATTACCGGCAATGCAAAATTGGCAAGTGTAACAACTACAGGGCTTGACAAAATGCATTCTCTTAAAATTGTTAACAATGCATTATTGACATCTTTAGATCTGCATTCTTATGTTAATCCATTAAACACAGTAGGATTTGCAGCAAGTCTTTGGGTATTTAACAATAAATTAAGCGGTACATTCTCTCCAGCATTAGCTGAGTTCGGTACAACTGCTTATCAGGAAGCTAAGATCACTTGTGCAACTTTGGAAGGTTTAAGAGATTATGTTGCTGTTCTGGACAACGCACATGCAACTTATGACAATTTCCAAGTTGATGTTGATCTTTCTACATTGGTTGACAACCCACTAACAGGCGAAACTGTAGGTACAGCTTACAAACTTTCAGTTGAAATGGGACTTAACGCTGCAGTTTCTACAGTTATTGATGGTATCACTGGTATCAGCAACAACGACGAATTTCAACTTGTTCAGTAATTAACTGTCTGACAAATAATTCAATTATAATTAAAGCCCTCTTCGGAGGGCTTTTTTTGTGCTGTAATGTTTCCTCTTTATATCGAATACAAAACACAACAACGCACACCCGGGTCCCGCAGTTTTCAACCGCGGAAAAGTAATCCATTAAAATATACCATATTGAAAATTTCCCTGATTGATGGAATAAACGAAAAGGTTATGCTACGAAGGATTTTTTGTTAAACGCGTTTAAAAAACGCGTGACCCGATCGGGTGGCCAATCTTAGGAGAATAATGTCCGGATCATCTTCTCCACCCGATCTATCTGATGGATTTTAATTTCAAAACGTGAAAAATCCACACCCTTGATATACTTGGAGAGGTATATCTCATTAAACCCGAGCTTTTGCGCCTCGGCAATACGCTGTTCAATACGGTTAACGGGTCTGATTTCGCCGGTAAGCCCTATTTCACCCGCGAAAGCAATTCGTTTATCAATGGCCACGTCAAAATTTGAGGAGAGGATGGCGGCTATTACTGCCAGATCCATGGCAGGATCATCAACACGCAAGCCTCCGGCAATATTTAGAAAGACATCCTTGGTCATTAATTTAAAGCCAGCCCGCTTTTCGAGCACCGCAAGCAACATATTCATCCGCCGCAGGTCAAATCCCGTAGCCGACCGCTGCGGATTGCCATAAGCGGCAGAACTGACCAATGCCTGTACCTCGATTAAGAAGGAACGCATTCCCTCCATCGTAGCAGCGGTGGCAGTTCCACTTAATCCATCATTATGAGAAGAGAGTAACATCTCCGACGGGTTGATCACTTCATGTAATCCATCCTGCCGCATTTCGAATATTCCAAGTTCAGAGGTTGAGCCAAACCGGTTTTTTATAGATCTCAGGATTCTGAAAAGATAATTACGGTCACCCTCAAACTGAAGAACTGTATCGACAATATGCTCGAGAACCTTAGGTCCGGCAAGATTCCCCTCCTTATTGATATGGCCGATCAACAAAACCGCAATCTGCTTTAGTTTAGCAACTTTCATGATGCCTACCGTACACTCCCTGATTTGAGTCACACTTCCGGGTGACGATTCAGCCAATTCTGTAGCCACCGTTTGTATCGAATCGATGATTACCAGATCCGGTTTTTCAGATTCAAGATGCGATAGAATATTTTCAAGGGAAGTTTCACATAAAAAAAGGCAGGAGGTTTGTTTGCCATTCAAGCGGTTGGCCCTCATTTTTAATTGTTGAAGGCTCTCCTCCCCTGAAATATAGAGAACCTTTAAATGAGAAAGCCTTAATGCAATTTGAAGTACGAGCGTCGACTTTCCTATACCGGGTTCACCACCGAGCAGGATCATACCTCCCGGAACCAAACCACCTCCCGTTACCCGATCAAATTCCGAATTTCCGGTAACGATCCGCTCCTGCTGATCTAAATTGATTTCAGAGAGCAATAAGGGCCTTAAATGATCTTTGGACTGCTGAGGCAGTACAGACTTCCGCTCAGTAACGATCTCCTCTAAAACAGTATTCCATTCGCCACAGATATTGCATTTCCCAACCCATTTTGGCGATTGAGCCCCACAACTCTGACAAACATAAACAGTTTTGGACTTTGACATTTGATGAGATAATTTAATACGTACTCTTAGGCGATGAGAATAATCCCGAAGATTTATCTCTTAGCGCAATTGCGTCTTATTTTGACTGCAGTTAATGATCACTTGTTAACCCTCTATTGACTTAATCGACTTTTATTTTGAAAATGCAATGCATAAAATTCACACTAAGTATATTTTAAATCAATCTGTTCGTGTCGGTATCCGGAAAAACGATTGTCGGTTTAAATAGTTTAGCCTCTTCAAAATCCATAGAGGCATAGGAAACAATAATAATAATGTCACCTACAGAAACCTTGCGTGCTGCAGGTCCATTTAATACAATTTCACCACTGCTCCTTTCACCCCGAATTACATAGGTATCAAGGCGTTCGCCATTATTTACATTGACCACCTGCACTTTTTCATTCTCAATCAGATTAGCCGCCTCCATCAGATCCTCATCAATAGTAATACTTCCAACATACTGAAGATCAGCACCAGTTACAGTAACACGATGAATTTTGGATTTGCAAACTTCTATAAACATTTTATTGTTGGTTAACGTTAAATAATATATTGTCAATTAATCTGATCTTTCCGGCATAGAGTGCAATACATCCCACTTTTATTCCCGGTTGATTCCAAGTATCAACCGAGCTCAGAGTAAGATCATCCACTATGTCGAAGTACTCTATTTTTAAGAGGGAATTGGAATTAATCGTGCTGATGACATAGGCTTTAACCTGCTGAACGGATTTGGAACAGGATAGCTTTTGAGCTTCCAAGAGCGTACGGTAAATCAGAGGAGCCGAGGCCCTATGTTCCGGAAGCAGAAGTTTGTTTCTCGAACTCATAGCTAAACCATCCTTTTCGCGTACAATATCGCAAGGAATTATTCTGACAGGAAGATTTAACCGACGAACAAGATCTTTTATAATAGCAAGCTGCTGAAAATCCTTTTGACCAAAAAAGGCCATATCGGGGGAAACAATTTCGAATAGTCTGCTAACAACCTGAGCTACCCCATTAAAATGCCCGGGACGAAATTCTCCTTCCATAACAGATTCAAGAAATCCGAATTCAAAGTGACGGGTATCAGGGAAGGGATAAACTTCAGAAACGGAGGGATAAAAAAGATAGTCGCATTGACGTGTATCTAATAGCTCAATATCAGAATCCAATGTTCGGGGGTAATTTACCAGATCAGTTGGATCGTTAAATTGATTCGGATTAACAAAAATAGAGACAACAACAATGTCTGCCATTGCTGCGGCATTATCTACCAGTGATAGATGTCCCTCATGTAACGCACCCATTGTGGGAACAAAACCTATCTTAAAACCCTTTGCCCGCTCTGCATCGAGAGCCTCCTGAAATGATGAAATAGTTGTGTAAAGCTTCATTGATACATAAAAAGAGAATGCAAAGAAACAAAATATATAAACAAGATGAAAGGTTAACGATAATTCAGGAATAATACAATCAGGCTAATGCATGAATATTCAGTATTTTTTATATATTTTTGCAAAATATATAAGTTGTGGCAATGGAAAAAATGAAGGTTTTATTTATCTCGCAGGAAATCGCTCCTTACTTACCTGAATCGGAGATTTCTGAGATCGGGAGGTACCTTCCGCAGGGCATTCAGGAACGGGGGAAAGAGATCCGTACCTTTATGCCCCGATTTGGATGCGTGAATGAGAGGCGCAATCAGCTCCATGAAGTGATTCGACTTTCAGGAATGAACCTTGTCATAAACGACAACGATCATCCGCTAATCATCAAAGTTGCTTCAATTCAGGCAGCGCGGATGCAGGTATATTTCATTGACAATGAAGACTATTTCCAAAGAAAATTTGCAACTGTCAATGACGAGGGGATTGAATTTGACGATAATGATGAACGTGCAATATTCTTCGCACGGGGTGTACTCGAAACAGTGATTAAATTGAGATGGTCTCCTGATATTATACATTGTCATGGATGGTTTACAGGAATGGTGCCGTTGTTTGTGAAAAAAACCTACAAGGACAATCCACTGTTTGCCAATGCAAAGATAATCTATTCAGTTTATAATGACCAGTTTAACAGTCCCTTAAACAGTAATATGGCTGCTAAAATAGCTGAAGATGGAATCGATATCTCTGAAGTTGCTGTACTACGTGAACCAACATTTGTCAATTTAAGTAAGTTGGCTATTGACTATTCCGATGCCACAATAAAAGGGAGCGAAACGATAAACGGAGAACTTGAGGATTATATGAAAGACTCAAAAAAACCATTTCTCGATTTTCAGACAAAAGAAAATTATATAGACTCCTATTTTGATTTTTACAATACCTTTTAATCCATCAGTTTGGCAAATAAAATACTCCTCCTGATTGTTATTATCATCGGTTATCTCTCTTTCTTTACCTCCTGTGCCAACATTGGTATGCCTTCAGGGGGATTGAAAGACACAATTCCTCCGTTTGTTTTACATAGTGTTCCGGCATTTAACCAAACAAATTTTACAGACCAAAAGATAAAAATAACTTTTAACGAATTTGTAATCTTTGAAGGGCTGAACGAGAAATTTATAGTTTCACCACCGACCACAAAAAAACCTATAATCAGGACTAAAGGGAAATCACTTGTTGTTGACCTTAACGAAAAGCTAAGGGAGAATACTACCTATTCACTCGATTTTAAAGATGGTGTATCGGATAATAATGAGAAAAATCCTTTGCGGAATTTAAGACTGGCTTTTTCGACAGGACCTACAGTAGATTCATTAAGAATTGTCGGCTTTGTAAAAGATGCTTTTACTCTCGAGCCGGTTCCTAATGCATTCATTATGGTTTACCGGGGCAGTTCCGATACATTAATCTACACGACCAAGCCTGATTTTGTAGCAAAAACAGACAGGCAAGGATTCTTTGCTGTCACCAATCTACCTGCCGATAGTTTTCAGGTATACGCTTTAAGCAGTTCGACAGGAAATCTGAAATTTACCCCTGGAGTTGACTCCATAGCCTTTTACAATACCCGAATATATCCTTCGGCTAAATATTTACCGGCAAACGACACCACATTTTCACTTTCCGATACACTCATTGTGTTGGGTCGCACTAGATTTTCACCCGATCCCATTTATCTTCTTAATTTTGGAGAGTTTTATTTCGATCTGAGACTGGATAAATATTTACATACCAACAGAAAAATAGTTGATCTCTTTTTTACCCAATCGACAGCCGATACTTTCAATATCGAACCATTAAATTTCAAAGCCACTAAGGATTGGAAGTATATTGAAAAATCAACGAATTCTGACTCAATAAGAATCTGGCTTACCGACTCGATGGTCTATAAAAAAGATACTCTTCTGTTTAAACTCTCTTATTTACAACAAGACACTCTTAAGCGCTTTTATACTAAAAACGATACAATACGTATGTTCTATACCGATGTTGTAGCACAAACTAAAAATAAACGTAAGGAACGTCATAAGATTGAAAAAGAATTTAAGACTGTAAGTATCATCCATAATATAAAATCAGGCTTTGATGTTTACAGTAAGTTGTCGCTTGAATCACCGGAACCTATCGAATCATTCGATACCACAAAAATTGCACTCTTCGAGAAGAAGGATTCAACATTTATTCCTTTAAAATTTATACTGTCTTCTGATTCAATTAACAAAAGAAAATATTACCTGAATTATCCCTGGAAATATTCCACCAACTATAAACTTATCGTAGATTCGGCAGCCATTCAAACAATCTATTGCGCAGATACCAAAGAGATAAACCAACTATTTAAAACCCAGGAGGAGGAGCATTATGGAAAAATCATATTGACCCTTGGCAATGTCACAGTCCCAACAATCGTTCAACTACTGGCCGATAACAAGAAGGAAACTGTACTCCAGTCTTATGAAATCACAACAGATGGTCAGGTTACTTTTAAATTCCTTGAGCCTAAGAAATACATGATAAAGTGCATTTTTGACAAAAACAATAACGGGAAATGGGATTCAGGAGAGCTTAAAAAAAGAATCCCTCCGGAGGAGGTAATTTATTATTTAAGTGTGGTAAAGGTCCGATCTAACTGGGACATTAAGGATAGCTGGACATTACCTACTCAAAAGCTATTCAGTAAGAGGATAGTTGATGAAGAACTGGAGGCACAAAAGCTAAAGGATAAATTAAAACAGAGGAAAAAAACTTCAGCTTTTTAACAGGTATAAAAAAGAGATTATTATCAATCCGCAAAGATATAGCATCACCATTCCGAAAATAAAAAGATGTCTAAACTTAATAATTCAAAACTATGGCTACAGTACGGCGATTGAAAAAAGAGATTGAATTTATGTCTTCCCAACTTATTGGTGACTGTATTGACTTTCTTGAGACTTTTGATGACAAAAAAGACACCACCATGCTATCGATCATTGAGGAAGCTGTTCAGCTAAATAATAACATGCTCGATCGTGCTTGTCATCCCGATGGTAAGGACAATCCCCAATTGGTGAAAGCCCATTACAGACAACTAAAAACAGATTTTATCAAGGGACTGGACCAGGTTTACGGGAAGTTGGAAGGGCTGATTAATAAATAAAATCATACCAGACAAGGAATTAAAAACCCCTTGTCTGGTATAATTAAATACCTAAGCACGAATGAACGTATGCTGAATCAGTATACGAATTCCTATAAGGATCAATATTATTCCTCCGAGAAACTCCACCTTAGGTCCAAATTTATCCCCTACATCCTTTCCGATCCGAATACCAAGCATAGCAAAAAAGAAGGTAACTGCACCGATTATAAGGGCTCCGCTAAGGATATTGGATGTTGAGGCCAATGCATAAGAAAAACCTACAACCAAGGCATCAATACTGGTTGCAATAGAGAGGGTAATTATATGCTTCCATGAGTATATCTCTGAAGCCAATTCTTTACCGGAAGTTTTAACGGATTGTATAATCATTTTAAAACCTAAAAATAGCAGTAGAATGACTGCAATCCAATGGTCAACAGTTTCAAAATATTCCCGAATCTCAATCCCCATAAACCACCCGAAAACGGGTAAACTTCCCTGAAAAAAAGCAAGTGAGAAGGAGATCCTGGCAGCATGACCAAAAGTGATCTTTTGTTCAGCAATGCCAAAGCCAACAGAAACTGCAAAACTATCCATCGATAGCCCAATAGCAAGAATAAAAACGGTGAGAAAATCCATTTTACAATATTAGCCGCAAAGAAAGAACTTAGTTCGTCTTATCCTTACGCGTGGTTGCTAAAACCATTTTTATCTCCACTTTACTGCCAATTTGTAAGACATCAACCAACGACTGAACCGGAATAGTATTATCACACCTGACAATGGCATGAACTTCGGCATTTTCGAGCTTCTCTTTTCTCAACGCTGGTTCAATTTCCAAAAATTGAACCTGTTTATTATTGATATAATACTTTAGATCTTTGGTGACAGAAACAGCAATTTCCTTAGGAGGTTTATTCATTGACTGAGTTTGATTAGCCTGGGGTAGTATTAATTTGATAGTTCCAGGGGTAATCATGGTAGAGGCAATAAGAAAGAATAACATCAGGAAAAACATGATGTCGCTGAATGAATTTGAGAATATCTCAAAGGGATGCTTCCTTGAACTTCTTAAATTCATTTTAGTTGTTATTAATCAAATCAATAAACCTCACACTCTGGTATTCCCATTTCTGTACAAGCTTATCAATCCTGTTATTCAGATAGTGGTAGGCTACAAAGGAGATAATACCAATACTTAGTCCCACCCCCGAGGTAATTAACTTCTCATATAAACCCCCGGAAATTAATGAAATACTAATATTATCGGCCAGCGAGATATTGTAAAATATTTTTATAACACCGGAAATAGTACCGATAAAACCCATCATTGGGGCTACACCGGCAATAACACCAAGAAAATACATATTTCCTTCGTATTTATAGACCTCGAGTTTACCCTCCATTTCCATATGTTCCCGAATATCCCGTAATGGCTTTCCAAGGTTTTGAATCCCTTTTTTAAGAATTCTCGATTCGGAACTATTGGTTGCTGAACAAAGCGCGGAGGCTGCCTCAACTTTACCATCCCGAACAAGATCCTTCAGCCTGTCAAAAAAATCGGTGCTAATCCGTTTCTGAGATCGGAGATAAAAATATCGGTCAAAAAAGATATATACAGCAATAAAGGAGAGTGCAAATAATGGGTACATCAACCATCCACCCTTCATCAGCAGATCAAGATAAGAAACTTCAGCCGCAATTTGAAATAAAAATACCATTAAAAGAGCTATTAGTGAATTGTCAAAGATCGAGAAATTATTTCAAATAAAAAAGAAGTCAAATCGGAGAAATAGAGAGAAAAAAGAAGCTTGGTGGTATGACTAAAATCATTAAAAAACCATTGGTATTTAAGTCTCCCGATTTAGAAAATCCAGATTTTATGCCGAATTTTGTAAAACAATATAAAACTCCCATACGATGAATCATAAATTACTACTTAGAGATGTCACATTAAGAGACGGACAACAATCTCTCTTTGCGACCCGCATGCGACAGTCACAAATCGAAAGAGTATTACCTATTTACAAAGAGGCAGGATTTTATGCCTTAGAGGTATGGGGAGGAGCAGTTCCCGATTCTATCATGCGTTTTTTGAATGAAGACCCATGGGAACGACTTGAAAAGATTAAGCTGGAAATCGGAAATATATCCCATCTGACTGCCCTTTCGCGAGGAAGGAATCTATTCGGATACAATCCCTATCCGGAAGAGGTAATAGAGGGATTCAACCGAAATGCAGTTCAATCAGGGATCTCGATCATGCGTATTTTTGATGCGTTAAATGATACCAGCAATATCAAATCCACCATCAAATATGTAAAAGAGAACAAAGGTTTAGCCGATTGTGTGGTTTGCTACACCGTTGATCCGAAATTTACAGCACGAGAAAGGTTCCTTGCCAGGCTTAAGGGGAAACCACTTCCGAAAGCCATTTTCACGAATGAATATTTTATCAATATGGCAAAAGAACTTGAAGCCATGGGCGCTGATATGATTACGTTAAAAGATATGGCAGGTCTGGTACCTCCGCACAGAGTTAGTCAGATAATTAAAGGATTCAAAAAGTCTATTAAAATCCCGATAGATTTTCATACCCATTGCACACCAGGCTTTGGTTTAGCCTCTTCGTTAGCTGCCATAATTAGTGGCGTGGATATTTTGGACACGGCTATTATGAATTTTGCAGGAGGACCGGCGGCACCTGCCTTTGAGCTTATTCAGATCTTTTGCACAAAACTGGGAATAGAGACCGGAATAAACCTGGATGCGATTGTACGGATAAACAAAATACTCAAAGAAATCCGGGTGGAGATGGGTGACATCGATAGTTACAAAATATTCCCTTTAGAATTCGACATCACAAAAGATAAATTACCTGCACATATAGATATGTTATTCGATTATGCCATAAAATATGCCAAATCGGATAATGAAGAGGCGCTGCTGGATGCCTGTTCAGAGATTGAGAAATATTTCAATTTTCCTGAGCCTGACGAGAAAGTAAAATTCGCTGAAGTCCCGGGTGGGATGTATACCAATATGTTATCTCAATTAAAGCAATTGAAACAGGAAGAGTTACTGCCACGGGTACTGGAAGTAATTCCTACCGTCCGGCTGGCGGCAGGCTGCCCGCCGCTGGTAACTCCGACGAGTCAGATTGTTGGGGCCCAGGCCGTAAATTGTGTTATAGATGAGAAGAACGGCAAACCTTTTTACAGCAATAATTCCAATCAGTTTGTAAATCTGGTAAAGGGGTCATACGGTAAAACTCCGATACCGGTAGATCCGGATTTCCGCGAAAAAATTGCGGGTACCCGTACGGAAGTACCCTACAATACCGCTAATTATGAGAAACAACCCAACCCGTCATTTCCTCAATATGGAGAAAATGTCAAACTTGCCATCAATGAAAAGGAAGAATTATTACTTGAGTTATTTCCAACAGTGGCAAACAAATTCCTGCAGGACAAGATCGAACGAATTTACGGATCTAAACTAAAAGAGGAAGAGGCTAAAAAACAGGAGGCTTACGAGGCTGAAGTACAAAAGTATAATTCGATGTCAGAAGAAGAAAAACAAGAAAGGTTAATCGACGGCTTATATCACTGGAATTAATAAAAAAATAGAGACAAGGCAGAACCTTGTCTCTATAAATTAAACCTTACGGCTGTATGAATTGAGGTGCAGAATAGATTACATCATTCCACCCATACCACCACCCATACCACCTTGCGGCATCATGGCAGGTTTATCTTCTTTTTCTTCAACAAGCACACATTCAGTAGTGAGGAACATACCGGCAATAGATGCAGCATTTTCCAAAGCTACGCGGGTAACTTTAGCAGGATCAATAACACCAGATTCAAACAGATTCTGGTAAACATCGAGACGAGCATTATAGCCAAAGTCGCCTTTACCTTCTTTGATCTTTTGTACAATGACAGCTCCTTCGAGACCTGCATTAAATACAATCTGTCGTGTTGGTTCTTCGATGGCACGTTTTACGATCTCAATACCTGTTGTTTCATCCTCATTATCTCCCACAAGGCCTTCAAGAACTTCAATGGCACGGAGGTAACAAACACCACCGCCAGGAACGATACCTTCTTCAACCGCAGCGCGGGTAGCATGAAGAGCATCATCAACACGGTCTTTTTTCTCTTTCATTTCAACTTCAGAGGAAGCTCCAACATAGAGGACAGCTACACCACCTGAAAGTTTGGCAAGACGTTCCTGAAGTTTTTCGCGATCGTAATCAGAAGTAGTAGTTTCGATCTGTTTCTTGATTTGAGCTACACGAGCAGCAATATTAGACGGTTCGCCTGCACCATTAACGATTATGGTTGTATCTTTATTTACAGTCAGCTTTTCAGCACGACCCAGCATTTCAAGGGTAGTATCTTCAAGTTTCATCCCTTTTTCCTCCGTAATTACGGTAGCACCGGTAAGGATAGCAAGATCTTCAAGCATCTCTTTACGACGATCGCCAAAACCAGGGGCTTTCACAGCGCACACTTTAAGGCCGGCACGAAGGCGGTTAACAACCAGAGTTGCCAACGCTTCACCTTCGATATCTTCAGAGATAATCATCAGGGCACGACCAGATTGATGTGTGGCTTCAAGAATTGGAACGAGTTCCTTCATTGATCCAATCTTTTTATCATGGATCAGGATGAAAGGGTTTTCCATTTCAGTTGACATTTTCTCGGTATCTGTAACAAAATAGGGAGAAATATAACCGCGGTCGAACTGCATACCTTCCACGAGGTCCACGTAAGTTTCAGTACCCTTAGCCTCTTCAACGGTAATAACACCCTCTTTATGAACTTTTTCCATTGCATCGGCGATTAACTTTCCGATTTCAGCATCATTGTTAGCTGCTATGCGTGCCACCTGCTCAATTTTACTGTAATCGTCACCAACAGTAATTGCCTGTGCTTTGATGCTCTCCACAACTTTCAAAACCGCCTTATCGATACCACGTTTTAAATCCATCGGATTTGCTCCCGCTGTAACATTTTTCAACCCCACACTGATGATCGACTGTGCAAGAACTGTTGCGGTGGTAGTTCCATCACCAGCGTCATCGCTGGTTTTAGAAGCCACTTCTTTAACCAAATGAGCTCCCATATTTGCATAGGGATCGGATAGTTCGATCTCCTTAGCCACCGATACACCATCCTTGGTTACCTGAGGTGCGCCGAATTTCTTTTCAATAATTACATTCCGACCTTTGGGACCTAAGGTTACTTTTACAGCGTCCGCAAGCTGGTCAACTCCTTTTTTAAGCCTCTCGCGGGCCTCGATATTAAATTTAATCTCTTTTGCCATTGTTTGTATGTTTAAAAAATGATCAATAAATTAAGCGATAAAAAGGACGTCCGATTGAGAGATCAAAAGGTAGTCATTACCTTCTATCGTTAGCTCAGTACCAGAATATTTGCCATAAAATACCGTATCGCCCGCTTTAACTTCCATGGTTTCGTCTTTCTTCGCGATTCCCACAAGGACAACTTTACCTGCAAGGGGTTTTTCTTTTGCCGAGTCAGGGATAATAATTCCACCTGCTGTTTTTGTAATTGCTTGCTGCGGCTCGACCAATACTTTGCCGGCAAGGATTTTTCCTTTAAGTTCTGCCATTTCAAATTTTATTTTATAATTAGACAATAGTTTATCGTTGTAGTGAGGTTACATACAGAAAATATGCCAAATTCTGATCGGACCTATTTTGTCCAGATACGTCAAAGATTTCTGCAAAACCCCCTTCGCCTTGAAATTTAATTGCGGCTAACACCTTGAATACAAATAATATATTCATGTTTATAGGCTGACAGAGGCTACTGCCAACTTGGCATTAAAAAAAATATCTGTCAGTAATCTGCAGCAAAGCCCGGTTCGTCAAAAGAAAAATCGGGCTTTGCAAACATTAATACGATACTTAATTCAACCACGTTGCAGACAATCGAAAGACCGTCTGAAAATTTGGGGAACGAACGATCCCCTATTTTTTAGTTGAATCGCGAACTGCCTGTGGAAAATTAGGCACCTGAGTTGGGTCCTGCACGCGTTGAATTTGATCTTCAATAGCCGATTTTTGCATTTCACCCTTACGTGGAAGAAAAGCGGTCGATGAAATTGAAAGAACAACCAGCACAATAGCCAGAATCCATGTTGCCTTTTCAAGGAAATCAGTGGTACGGCGAACGCCCATTACCTGATTAGAACTGGAGAAAGATGATGCCAGGCCTCCTCCTTTTGAATTTTGAACCAGGACTAATAACACCAACAGGGCACAAACAATAAAAATTATAACAATAATAAATGAGTACATTGGATTATTTATTAAGCAGATTTGTAACTTCTTCAATTTGTGCCGCAAAATAAGCACTTTTTTCGGGATATTTCAAACTTAATTTTTCAAAAGCATTGATTGCTTTTTGATATAGCCCCTGATTGACATAAATCCGGGCTAAAGTTTCAGTTATAAATTCATCCTTGTCTGCTGAAATATCCATTTGGCCTCTAATTCGGCCGGTAATTTCAGAATTTTCAGGCAGTCTGACTGAGAAGGCAGGATTCTCTTTTATAAACCGGTCAATCAAGTCATCGTTCTGTTCCAATTGTTTTGCTTTTCGGAAATTGTCAATGGAATTATCAGTCGATTTAACAGAATCAATAGACGGAATCTCTTTTTCAATATTTTCTATTGAATAGCCCATATCTGAGAGTTCAAAATTTAACAGGTCAAAATCGGCAAACTCTGAGTCACTATTTATTTTTTTCGAGGTTCCGGAAACTACCGTTGAATGCTCAGTGGAAGAATCAGTTAGTTCGATCATCTGAGCTACATTATGCACAGAACTGACATTAATTTCCAGAGAATTATCATTAGCGCCCGATCTCTTTAAAAGACCAGGATTTAGGAGGTGATAAAGGACGGTCCGGTCAGTAGCATAGCTTGCCGAAATTTTAAGCTGAGTTGAAAAGCGAAAATTGCTTTCCTGTTGTAAATTCCTAATATAAAGCAAATGTGCACTCTGAAAATAAGGATACTCATCCAAAATTTCACGAAGCTCCCCTATCGTCCTATCATTGAGTGCGGACGGGTCGTCAAGATATTTAATCAATTGATCACGGCTCATCGACATACCACTTCAATTATCAAGCGTTTCACTAACCAAAATCTTTTACCAATTAGCAACCGATTTATTAAAAATATCATCAATTAACTGAGCAACAATAACCTCTACTGCTGAACTTTCTACGCTATTCAATGATTGTGTGCTTTCCCAATCATAATACGCCGAGAAGGTGGTGTTGAAATCCTGAGTATGATCTTTATTATTGGTAAAGACAACTTTCACAGAAACAGTCAACCGATTCATCGAAGCAAAATCCTGTCCTTTATTACTTTGCTGAATAGATAACGGCCTTACATCATACCCCGTAATTTCACCGGAGAATTCAAGATCACCCTGATCCTTAGCCATTGATAAACCAGATTCATTAACAAATTTATCTTTCATCGCTTCGCTGAAATTCTGGCTCAGCATCGGGTTAACCACTCTTGCCCGATTGGAAAAATAGTCCACAAAAACCGTTTTAACAGCTGGTGAAATAGAGGCACCCGTGAAGGAGTACCCAATTTTACAGCTATTTGCAATGATCATCAAAAACAGAATTGCAGCAATCAGTGATCCTATTTTAAAGGTTTGTCTTATCATCGATTATTCGATATTATATTCTTTAATCTTCCGGTATAAAGTTCTTTCAGAAATACCAAGTTCATGGGCTGCCAACTTCCGTTTACCGTTATGTTTATCGAGCGATTTTCGGATCATCTCAATCTCCTTATCTTCCAGTGAAAGTGATTCTTCAACAAACTCTTCCGTATCCTGAATATCATCATGTCGGCTACTTTTAAGTAGCACCGGTGTTGGGTAAGTTTGTTGTTTGGAAGAATATTCTTCAGTCGATTCGTGGTATAATTTACGTATAAGTTGCTCATTCTCGTCGTGAATTTTAGCACCCTGGCTATCGGGCATTAATTCATGAACTAATTTTTTCAAATCATTCATATCCTTTTTCATATCGAAAAGGATTTTATAAAGAATCTCGCGCTCACTGCTAAAAGTTTTTTCATCAAGCATCTTATCATAAAGAGCAGGCAGAAGACCTACATGCTCTGAAGGTAAATAATGATTAAGATCGGATGCTGAAATTTCCCGCGATATTTCGATAATCGATATCTGCTCGGTAATATTTTTAAGTTGTCTCACATTTCCGGGCCACCTGTAATTAAGCATGACCTGTTGAGCATCCTCGGTAAGCCGGATGGAAGGCATCTTGTATTTCTCTGCAAAATCGGAGGCGAATTTACGAAAAAGCAATAAAACGTCCTCCTTACGTTCACGAAGGGGAACAATCTTAATCGGAACGGTATTTAAACGATAATACAAGTCCTCGCGGAATTGTCCTTCTCTGATCGCCTTGGAAAGTTCAACATTGGTTGCCGCAATCACACGAACATTGGTCTTCTGAACCTGTGAAGAACCCACCCTTATAAATTCGCCCGACTCTAAGACCCTTAATAGCCTTACCTGGGTAGAGACCGGAAGCTCTCCGATTTCATCCAGAAAAAGTGTTCCTCCATCAACCATTTCAAAATATCCTTTCCGGTCGGTAAGGGCTCCTGTAAAAGAACCTTTTTCATGGCCAAAAAGCTCTGAATCAATCGTTCCTTCCGGGATCGCGCCACAATTAATTGCGATAAATTTTGCGTGTTTACGATGCGAAAAACTGTGGATTATCTGAGGAAATGACTCCTTCCCTACACCACTCTCACCACTGATGAGCACCGACAAGTCAGTTGGAGCTACCTGAATAGCCACCTCTATAGCGCGATTCAATTCATTCGCATTTCCAATAATCCCAAACCGTTGTTTTATCTCCTGAATATCCATCCTGCCCAATACAAATTTTGGAATACAAATTTACGATTAATCCTGAATTATCTTTTCTGGATTGGTGTTAAAGTAGACAATCCGTCATAAAAAGATAAAATTTGTGCCAAATTGACCTCTATAAATCATTCAATCTACTATTTTTGGAGAAATTTATAAACAAGCAGATGAACTTTATTGGAATAATCCCCTCGCGTTACCAATCAACCCGCTTTCCGGGAAAATCTCTTGCAGATATCGGCGGTAAAACCATGATTCAGCGCGTCTATGAACAAGCTCAAAAAGCGATGGACGAAGTTTGGGTGGCCACTGATGACCAACGAATTGTAGAGGCCGTTAAAGGGTTTGGCGGAAACGTTGTTATGACCTCAACAACCCATCGCAGTGGCACCGACCGATGCGCGGAAGCTGCCTTGAAAGTTGCAGATTTGACCGGAAAGGACTTTGATGTAGTGGTTAATATACAAGGAGATGAGCCCTTTATGCAACCTCACGAAATTGAACTAATCCGAGTTTGTTTCACCAAATCAGCAAATACAGAAATAGCTACGTTGATTCAGCCGATACTCAAAAATGAAGACATCTTTAAGCCCGTGATGGTTAAGGTTGTATTGGATAAGGATTCCAATGCGATCTTTTTTAGCCGCGCTCCCATCCCACATATTTTTGGAGTTGATGAATCAAAATGGCTGGAAAGCTACCCTTTCTACGGACACGTAGGACTTTACGCTTACAAATTTTCAGTATTGCAGGAGCTGGCCAAACTCTCGGAAGTATTAGTCGAGAAAGTAGAGTCATTGGAACAGTTACGCTGGCTTGAAAATGGGTATAAAATTAAAACCAACATTACCGATTCCGATAATTTTGGTATTGATACCCCTGAAGATCTGGCTAAAGTTCTGGCAGATGGAATTGAGAAGTACTACAAATAACTTTTTGAGATTGTGGCCCAATAGCCAATAAATACATATACTTTGCTAAATTTGTGAATTAGCAGGCATCTAAAAAGATTGGATATGGAAACCCCCGAAATTGTTAAAAATGATCCTTTCCTCGCACCTTTCAGTACCGACTTCCTCCGTTGGAAGGAGAAATTAAAGGTTAAAGAGGCCGAAATTCTGGATAGAAAATCTCTCGTGGATTTTGCTTCCGGGCACCTCTTTTTCGGCCTTTTCCGCACAGATTCAGGTTGGATCATACGTGAATGGGCTCCCAACGCAACGGATATCTATTTAACAGGATCCTTTAATGACTGGCACGAACGAAGTGATTTCCGATTTAAAAATATCGGAAACGGCTGCTGGGAATTATACCTGGATGCAAACCGGATAAATCATGGTGATCTTTATGCCCTTTCGGTCTATTGGAACGGCGGTCAAGGGAAAAGGATTCCGGCCTGGACAAGACGGGCCGTCCAGGATGATCACACCAAAATATTTAACGCTCAGGTATGGGCTCCAGAGGTTGATTACAACTGGCAGAACAGCGGATTTGTCCGTCAGGCGGAAGCCCCGATTATTTATGAGGCTCATATCGGAATGAGTGGTGAAGAGCCACGGGTTCATACTTACAATGAATTCAGGACCGATATTCTTCCACGTATAAAATCAGCAGGGTATAATACGGTTCAGTTTATGGCGATTCCGGAGCACCCTTATTATGGAAGTTTCGGGTATCACGTCTCCAGTTTCTTTGCGGCTTCGTCACGGTTCGGAACCCCCGAGGAACTCAAACATCTGATTGATGAGGCGCACGGGATGGGGATTTCGGTCATTATGGATATTGTTCATTCCCATGCCGTGAAGAATGTCGTTGAAGGACTTGGAAGTTACGATGGAACACGTTATCAGTTTTTTCATGACGGCGCAAGGGGGGAACACCCGGCGTGGGACTCCTATTGCTTCAATTACAATAAGAATGAGGTGCTCCATTTTCTCCTCTCCAATATCCGTTTCTGGCTGGAGGAGTATAAATTTGACGGATTTCGGTTTGACGGAGTTACCAGTATGCTCTATTTCGATCATGGTCTGGGGAAAGCATTTACAAGTTATGCCGACTATTTCACCCCGAACATTGATGATGATGCCATTGTATACTTCAAACTGGCCAATCAATTGATTCATCACCTTAACCCACATTCACTCTCAATAGCTGAGGATATGAGCGGCCTTCCCGGTCTGGCAGCTCCTCTTGAAACCGGTGGACTTGGATTCGATTACCGGATGTCGATGGGAGTACCTGATTATTGGATAAAGCTTATCAAGGATCAGAAGGATGAAGATTGGAATGTGGGACAGATTTTTCACGAGCTTACCAGTCATCGTGCCGATGAAAAGGTAGTCAGCTATGCAGAAAGCCACGATCAGGCAATGGTTGGGGATAAAACCATAATCTTCAGACTTCTGGACAAAGAGATGTATTTCAGCATGCGCAAGGATCAGCCCAATCTCACGGTTGATCGTGGAATTGCGCTTCATAAGATGATCCGGTTAGCCACGTTAAGTTGTGCCGGAGGAGCCTATCTTAATTTTATGGGGAATGAGTTTGGCCATCCCGAGTGGATTGACTTTCCCCGCGAAGGAAACGGATGGTCGTACCAACATGCACGCCGGATCTGGAGTATTGCCGAAAATCCGGAACTTCGCTTTCACTGGCTGCTTGATTTTGACCGGGATATGATCAACCTGGTCAAAAATGAACGGCTTCTTGAGGAATCACACATAGAGTGGATTACCGACAACCAGTCGGATCAGGTGCTCGCATTCCGGAGAAAAGATCTGCTGTTTATTTTCAATTTCAGCCCCTATAAATCCTTTGAGGGATATGGCATTCAGATAGAACCATCCAAGTTCAATATTATTCTTCAAACCGATGCCCATGCTTACGGAGGATTTAACCGGATCGACGACCGAATGACCTATTACGCGATTCCCGAGGGTGGATTAGGATCAACACATTATTTAAAGATATATCTTCCGGCCCGAACTGCGATAGTTTTAAAGAAACAGCCCTATAAGAGCGTCAGGTAAAAGAATAATTTTAATCGATTTAACAGTTACGAATTCCTTGTCATGAGCGTTTTTACGATTGGTGAAACAACCTACGATATTTTGTTCCGAAATGGTGAGCCCATTGGTGCATGCAGCGGGGGGAGTGCCTATAATTCAGCAATCTCATTGGGTCGAAGCGGAGTTCCGGTTAGCCTTATCTCCACATTTGGAAGCGATCAGATTGGTGACCTTTCATTGGATTTTCTTAAAAAAAACGGGGTAAAATCTGAGCTGATCAAACGCTTTAATGGCAGGTCGCGGATAGCTCTGGCATTTTTTGATAACAGCAGCAATGTCAATTACTCCTTTTATCCCGCGTCAGAGGATATATATCCTGAATACCCCATTCCACAGCTAAATGACATCATATTACTTGGCTCTTCGTTTGCCCTAAGAGATAACGGGCGCGCCAAACTTCTTGCCTTTTTGAGGGAGGCTCAAAAGATTGGATCTATTATTATTTATGATCCAAATGCCCGTCAGTGCATGACTGATAAACCGGAACTTCTTGAGAAAATCGAATTAAATATGGCTCTATCCACGATCATTAAAGGATCGGATGAGGATTTCAAAAATATCTTTGGTGTTCAGGATGGGATAACAGCCTGGTCACGATTACCGGAACAGCAAAACCGATCGCTTGTCTATACCACAGGTGGTGATGGGGCTGAATTATTTTCGGATAACCTTCATTTAAAAATTGGTGCAAAACCGACAAAAGTAGTCAGTACCATTGGTGCCGGAGATAACTTTTCAGCCGGTATTGTATATGGATTATATCAAAAATTGAAATCCGGATGGAGTGGGGAGGTATTATCACCTGCTGATTGGAAAGAGATTCTTAATTTCGGAGCCTTTTTTGCTTCATCCGTTTGTGGCTCAGCCGAAAATTACCTTCCAATGGAGCATGTCAAATTGCTCCAAACAGGGGTATCCTAAGCAAAAAAAGGATAAACAACAGAATTTCGGAGATTTAAGTTACATTTAGCTACTAATTTAAAATATATTAATCGAAGTAAGATCATGAAGAAAAACGAGGAAAAAACGAGTGTAGTGTTTCTTGAGAACGGTCCGATTCAGGTAACAGGTCCGGTTAAAATATCGGGGCAATATGGTGAAAAGGAGACAAAAGATCCTGTTTACCTTTGCCGTTGCGGTGAATCAAAAAACAAGCCTTATTGCGACGGCTCCCACCGCGCAAGTGGATTTAAGGGCTAAATCAGCTTGCACAGACAATTAAAGGTTCGGAATCGACCTGGAACGATACCTTATTTTTATCCGTAAAATATTCAACTGATATTTTACGGATATTTTATAATATATGTTATTTGAAGACTTTTATAAGCCGCGATTTACCGTTGATTTAATTCGATTTTCAGTTAATATACTTTGTGATCAGATCCGTTAACCGGTCTATTTTAATTGGCTTTGAGATGTAATCATTGCATCCTGCATCTAACGCTTTTTCGCGGTCTCCAACAAGTCCATAGGCAGTTTGAGCGATAATAATAACCTTCCTGTTAAATTGCCGTATTCGATGTGTAGCATCATAACCGTTCATTTCGGGCATTTGAATATCCATCAGAACAAGTTCAATATCCGGGTTGCTTCGGCAAGTTTCAACGGCTTCGATACCGGTTGTTGCAATGAACAACTCTTTTATATAAGGATTGACTAATATTGAAAGTAGTTTTTCGGATGCCTGGTCGTCTTCTGCAATTAAGATCTTAAGTTTTTTTATTGGTCTCTTAATTTGGTCATTTAAACCGATCTGTTTTGAGGTAGCCCTTTCCTCCGGTCTGATATTATAGGGCAGTGTAAAATAAAAGGTTGATCCTTTATCCTTTACGCTTGCAACCCATATTTTCCCGCCTAACATTTCAACATAAGCCTTGGTAATTGCTAAGCCAAGTCCAGATCCCTGAGTTGCCCTTGAATCATAATTGTCTGCCTGAGAAAACCGGTCAAAAATTACCTCCTGCCTTTGTTTATCAATTCCTATTCCGGTATCGGTAACAAAAAACTCAAGTTCCGACCCTTTTTTTAGGTATCCTAATTTGATGGAGCCCTTATCGCAGAATTTAATTGCATTTTTTATCAGGTTGGTAAGAATAGCAAAGAGTTTTTCACGATCAGTAAAAATGGTCGATTCCTTTGAAGAGAGGGGATTTTGAATAAAAAATTTCAGCCCTTTATTTTTAGCTTCAGGCAAAAAAAAGGTATGCATGTATTCAATCTGATCGTTGATATTCGATTCCTGAATATGAACTTTCATTTGTCCGGATTCAATTTTTGAAATATCTACGATATCGTTAATAATGTTGAGCATCCGTGCACCGCTTTTTTCTATTATCTCAATATATTCGTGCTGTTCCTCACCTGATAGTTTTGATTCTTTTAATAATTCGGCAAATCCCAGAATGCCGTTCATCGGCGTTCTGATTTCGTGGCTCATATTGGCGAGGAAGGCTGATTTTAATTTATCGCTCTGCTCAGCCTGTTCCTTTGCTATGATAAGTTCTGCCTCTTCTTCCTTTCTCCGGGTGATATCGATGGCTGTACCTTGTGTTCCAATAACGTTACCGGATTGATCAAGTAGTGGAATAGCGTTGAAAAGCAATGTTAACACCTTACCATTTCTGGCAATGTGATTGGTCTCATATTCGGTTAAGACCTTATTATTTAAGAGTTTTTTGAATTCCCCTAAGTCTTTTTCTCTATTCGCAGGGGGGAGAAATTCACTGAAAGGTTTTCCCAGCATTTCCTCAAGTTTATACCCATGTGTCTTTTCCCAGGAAGGATTTAAATAGATAAAATTTCCGGTTGAATCACATTTCCAGACAAGTTCCTGAGCTGTTTCGACGAGACTACGGTAATTAGTTTCACTTTCATGCAGACTCAATTCAGAACGTTTACGATCGGAAATATCGCGCAAAAATATAATGAACCGACCTTGGTCAAAAAAACGGTGCATGACACTGATTTCAATATCGTACACGCTTCCATCCTTGCGCCGGTGCCGGGTGTCAAAACGATCATCACCATATAAAATAACTTTTCGTAAATGTTCGGTTATTTCTTCAGCAGATTCCATTACCTCCAGGTCGGAAACACGCATTGTGGTCAGCTCTATTACACTGTAGCCACTCATTCTACAGTATGCTTCATTAACTTCGAGTATTTTAGTCTCTTTATCAACCAACAAGAAACCATCCATCGATGTTTGAAGGATACTTAAATGAAAATCCTCAGTTCTTCGGAATTCAAGTTCCTCATTGTTAGTGGTAGCGATTCCGGAATCAATTATTGACGCTTTTAACCGGTTATTTTCCTGCTGCAGCTCCTCTAATTCTTTTAGGAGTGTCTCTCTGGATTTTATATAATTGCTCATAACTAATGGTTTACAATACTACAAATGAACCTGTATAAATAAAACCGATCAGAATCCTGGGTTAAGCTGGAGGTACTAATTAAATACTTTCTGTTAATTCAATATTATGATGACTGTAATCTCTTACGCGATATATTAATGTAAAGTTACAACGTTTTTACCATTTTCGGAAAAGATGAAATGAATTTATTTCGATTTGAGAATTTGGGCCGGATAGTAAGCACAATGATCACAACATTAGCAACCCGTTAATTCTCATTTGTTTGAGTGCCGGCGAGTTCCAGAAGAGAATAAAATCGCCTTTGGTATGTTCTTCAAATAAATTCTCCAATTCACCGAATGTCGTATGGATGGGATTACTGACTGAGATCCGTGGAATCTGTTCCATTAACCACCTTCCCTGATCCTGCTTTACCAGAATGGAGAGGTTTCGTTTTTTATTCGGGAAGATTAGTTCAGCCATTTCGAAGGATTGGTTCTTTTTCTTCTTTGTAAAATAGCGGATTGAAGGATTGCTGCCAAGCCAGATAATTTTAACACTCGAACTCACCTCCTCATACTCTTCATTATTAATAGTCTGTAGAATAAGATCCGGAATAACAGATGTTCGGGGAACTTTAAAGTCGAACCAGTCTGAGAGTGGGATATCAAAACCAATCCCGTGCATAAAATTGAAAAGTGACTTCCGAAGCCCTTCGCTGAAAAGTTCATGGTTTGCCCCGGTAGGGTCACTATGGATCATGTCGTTATTTGCGAATGTCCCCGGATTGGTATTTTCAATTTTCACCTTGAACTGGGCAGGATTTAAGCCTATGGGACTATGGGCAGTCATTGCAAAAAGATGCCAGAATCCCGACTGAACTACTCCTGTCTTGAATAATTGTCTGACAACCTCCAGTGAATCGATAGTTTCCTGAGCTGTTTGGGTTGGGAAACCATACATCAGGTAAGCATGGACCATGATACCTGCCCGTGTGAAATTATCAGCCACTCTGGCTACCCTGGCAACGCTAACCCCTTTGTTTATGATCCCCAGTAACCGGTCGGAGGCAACTTCCAATCCTCCGGAAACTGCGATGCACCCCGATTCCTTAAGTAAAAAGCAAAGGTCGTAGGTAAAGCTTTTTTCGAACCGGATATTAGTCCACCAAACAACGGTAATCTTTCTGCGTATAATCTCCAATGCGAGAGCTTTCATAAGGGCAGGTGGTGCTGCCTCATCGACAAAATGGAATCCGATCTCTCCTGTTTGCCGGATAATTTCTTCAATCCGGTTGCAAAGTAACTGAACAGTATTTGGTTCATATCGTCCGATATAATCGAGCGAAGTGTCACAAAAAGTGCACCGGCCCCAGTAGCATCCATGAGCCAGAGTGAGTTTATTCCAACGTCCGTCGCTCCAGAGACGGTGCATCGGATTTGCGATTTCGATCACAGAAAGATAGCGATCCAAAAGCAAATCGCTGTAATCGGGAGTGCCGGTTTCAACCTGTGAAAAGTCTTTAAGAACAGATCCATTGAGGTAAACGACCTTTCCATCCTCCATGGCAAAGGTCCTTTTTAAGTCTGTCTTAATTCTGTTTCCATCGAGGTATTGAATTAAATTCAGAAAAGGGGCTTCACCATCGTCAAGGGTAATAAAATCAAGGTAGTTAAACACTCCAGGATCGCTAAGTGATCGCAATTCGGTATTTGCAAACCCCCCGCCCATTACGATTTTCAGATCCGGAAAGTGTTTTTTGATCCATTGTCCGCATTTGAGTGCGCAATACAAATTCCCGGGAAAAGGGACAGAAAAGGCGATCAGTGTAGGCTTCGCAGACTCAATTTTTTCTCTGAGTAAGGTGAGTAAAAGATGGTCGATAAAACCATCGTCTTCAAGCAAAGCTTCATTAATTTCATCGAAGGTAGCAGCCGAGCGGCCTAAACGTTCAGCATACCGACTAAAGCCGAAATGGGGATCGACAGCCTCCTGGATCAGATCGGAAAGATCTTCAAGATAGAGGGTGGCTAAATGTTTGGCCTTATCGTGCATACCCATTGACCCGAATGCCCATTCAAGATCCTCAGTAGTATCAAATCGCGAAGCCTCAGGCAAATAATCACCATTGCAGATCAGATGAGCCAGAAGTGGATTCTTGCCCTGCAGCAGAGCGATTACCTGATCAATCGTTTGAATATACCTTGATCTCAAATTAAAAATTCGCTGTGCATTAGGGGTAAGCTCGATACTTTTACCCTCGATCGCTTCGAATAAACTGGTAAGCCCACCGGCAGAAAAAAGTGCCAGAATTGTTTCAATACCGAGGTCACATTGAAATGATTGAATCGATTTCGTATTTAAGAACCCCTTCAGATAAGCGGTGGCGGGATAAGGGGTATTTAATTGGGTAAACGGTGGCGTTATAAGCAGCACTTTTTGTGTCACAGGCAAATTTTTAGCATTGCGTAAAAGTAATATTTATTCAAAAATGTCGTAACTTTATATTTAATAATGCTTTTTGTTATGCCATCAAACTATTTTAATATCGGAGTATTAGCAATTATTTGCACCTCAGTCTTTTCCAGTGTGCCAATTCAAAACCGGAAGCCCTATGCCGCAGGGAGGTTTTACACTGACAATCCGGAAGAACTAAAAACACAACTTGGGCAGCTTTTTACAAAATCAGCTGGTAAAAAATCTGAAATCACGCCGCTGGCCATCCTGGTACCACATGCGGGTTATGTATACAGTGGAGAGGTTGCGGCCTCTGCCTTTAACCAGATTGACCCTAATTGCAGGTTTGAGCGGATCTTTATCATCGGATCGAGCCACACCTCCAATTTTAGCGGAGCCTCAATATATTGCGATGGCCATTATGAAACTCCATTAGGCACCGTGAAAGTAGATCTTGAGTTTGCAAAAAAACTGGTCAAAGAAAACAAACTTCTCACTGATTATCCTGAGGCGCATCAATTTGAACACTCCATTGAGGTTCAGCTACCTTTTTTACAATACCATTTAAAGGGTGAATTTAAAATTGTTCCGGTCATCATCGGGTCCTCAACTGTTGAGACTGCCAGGGAATTAGCAGCGATATTCCAACCATACCTGAATAAAAAAAACCTCTTTGTAATTAGCAGTGACTTCTCCCACTATCCCGATTATCAAAATGCCTGCATTGCGGACTTAGCAACGGCCGAAGCGATTAAAACCAATCAAGCATCCAGTTTAACCGGGATACTCGAAGGGAATAAAGAGAAAAATATCGCCGGTTTAGCGACCAGCCTTTGCGGTTGGAGTTCTGTGCTCACACTCTTATATATGACTGAACAACAATGCGATATGACTGTCGACCTGATTCAGTACAAAAACTCGGGTGATTCACCTTACGGAGATAAGCAGCGGGTGGTCGGATACTGGGCAGCATCATTTAATAAATTTAAAGCAGCAGATAAGCAGATTGAATTCTCACTCAAACGTGATGAAAAGAAATACCTTCTTCAATTGGCACGTGAAACGATTTCAGAATATCTCAGCAAAGGGAAGATTGCTGAAATTAATCCCACTGCATTGAATTCTGCCTTGAAAACTCCATGTGGTGCCTTTGTCACGCTAAATAAGAATAATCATTTGAGGGGTTGTATTGGTCATTTTGAGCCAAATCTTCCACTTTGGAAAGTTGTTCAGCAGATGGCTATTGCTGCGGCAACACAGGATCATCGTTTTAATGAAGTTGAAACGAATGAGTTGAGTGAGATACAAATTGAAATCTCAGTATTAACTCCATTGAGAAAGATCAATTCAGCGGATGAATTTATTCTGGGAAAACACGGTATTTATATTAAAAAAGGAAATTTTTCGGGGACTTTCCTCCCTCAGGTTGCCACCACAACCGGTTGGAGCAAGGAGGAATTTCTCGGCCACTGTGCCCGGGACAAAGCCGGTATCGGCTGGGATGAATGGAAAACTGCAGATCTCTATACTTACGAGGCACTCATTTTTGGGGAAGGAGAAGAATAGTTTCTATAAAATTTTCTTCAGAAACAATTGAACAATAGGAAATACAGCAACCTCATCTTCGATGAAAACCGATTACCCCTTATACTCAATCGCCATTCTGGTGATTTTTTTCTATACCTTATCTGCTGTATTGGTAAGGATGGGATTAATGGAAAAGGGGCATAACCGGAAATTATGGAATGTGTTATTGCTATTTTCGTTTCTGGCAACCGGACTTATCGGTTTGCTAATGGTTATAAAAATCAATTATAAGCTTCAAATCCCGTATTATGAAGCGTTATTGAGCTACCATGTTTATTTTGGAATCGGCATGTTCCTTGTTGGTATTATACATTTCTGGTGGCATCTGAACTATTACCTGAATCTTTTCAAGGGTGAGAAGCCGAAGGAAGCAGATCCGCCAGGCAGTGTACAAAACGACCTGAACAGCTCAGATTTGAGAAAATCGGCATTTTTATTGGGAAGTACCTCTATGATTGCCCAAATCATTTTGGTACGCGAATTCCTATCCGTTTTCAAGGGCAATGAACTGGTTATTGGCCTGGTTCTTGCAAACTGGATGGTTCTAACCGGAATTGGTGCCTCCCTGGGAAAACACTCAATAAGAACAAAAAAAGTCTCAGGGATAGTCTTTCCCGCCCTTCTTATCCTTTCTGTTTTGCCTTTCATTACGGCATTCATGATTAATTATCTTAAAAACAAAATATTCCCCGTCGGGGCCATGATTGATTTATTTCAGATTTTCACCGCATCCCTGCTTCTGTTAATCCCATTTTGTCTGGTCAGTGGTTTTTTATTTACCTATATATCAGGCCATTATTCTGAGGTACTCAAAAAGAACGAAACAGGCACTGTTTACGGGATTGAGTCAGTTGGAAGCATTATTGGAGGGTTACTCAGCGCTCTTATCTTTATTTTTGTATTTTCCTCCATCGAAAGCCTGTTGGTTCTGGCTGCAATTAACGGAGCTGCAATTTTTCTGATTGGTAAGGAGAAAGGGGTATCCGGATTATCGGCAGCATCGTTAATCATTGTTTTTTCTGCCGTTATTTTGCTTTTTCTTCACCCCGAAAAGGGGATCAGGAAATGGGTGTACCCCAATCAGAGGATCGAAGTATCAAAAGATTCACCTTATGGAAATATTGTGGTTACTACCCGTGGAGATTTGAGGAGTGTTTATACCAATAATATATTGATGTACGACTCCGAAAATTTCATGCTCAATGAAGAATCGGTTCACTTTGTAATGGGACAACGCCCCTCCTCTTCGAATATCTTACTGGTTTCGGGGGATCTTTGCGGGCAAATTAGGGAATTAAAGAAATACAACCCCATATCGATTGACTGCGTGGAAGAGAACCGATGGTTGCTGGTACTTTCAACGGATTCCCTTTCCAAAATATTGTCAGAGGTAATCACTGTACAATCATGTGATCCAATCCGTTTTATCCGAAATTCCCTGAAATATTATGATATCGCCCTGTTAAATCTTCCATCCCCTTCGACATTACAAAACAATCGATTCTACACTTTGGAGTTCTTTAGGCACATGAAGGAAAAACTAACCCCCGGGGCGGTACTCTCTTTTGGATTGCCTGCACCTGTAAACTACCTGAATCAGGAGGCCTTAGATCTGACCTCGACGCTTTTAATGACTCTAAAGCGAGCATTTAAAAATGTTATAATTATCCCGGGGGAGAAAAACTATTTCCTTGCGTCGGATAACCCCCTGAATTACGGTATTACCGCTGCGATTCAACAAAGAGGGATCGAAAACCGATATGTCAATTCCGATTATTTTAATGATAATTTAATTAAAAATCGAGGGGAAGCCATCCTTTCATCCTTAAATCCTGACATTGAGATCAACCAAAATTTAAAACCGGTATTGTACAAACAGGAGATGGATTTCTGGTTAACTCATTTCAATGGAAAATACTGGCTTGCAATATTTCTAGTCGGACTGTTGTCACTGTACGTTTTTATGTCGGGGAATATTTCTGCTAAAGCCATATTTCTTACAGGTTTTTCTGCGACAGGCCTCGAAGTTATTTTACTCTTCGGCTTAGTAAGCTATTTCGGAGCGGTTTATCTTTTAACCAATCTTGTCTTTACCGGTTTTATGGCCGGATTGGCTATTGGATCTTTGGGTGGGAAATTATTCACTCAACTTACTGCCGGAAGGTATTTATCCTGCAACCAATTGCTCATCGGAATATTTAGTGCCGCAACTGCCTGTCTGCTTTATATTCCGGGAATTATGAATATTTCACCGGTACTGGTCTATTGTGTATTTATGGCAGCTGTGGTTTTAACAGGTGTAATGACAGGATTTCAATTCACTAAGGCGAGCCACAATCAGACCGGGAGTTTTTCCATTATCCCGGGCAGGACCTATAGTTACGATTTGTATGGTTCTGCGCTGGGAGCATTGCTGTTATCACTTTTCGCGATTCCTAAACTGGGGATTGTTACAACCGCAATTATCCTTTGCATTTTGAACTTATTATTCGGAATTTTCTTAACTTTAAAAGGAATTAATAAATCAGGTTCAATTTAATATGTCGAATCAGGAAATGAATAAGCGTGAATTTCTGAAACAGGGTTTAGCAGCAACCAGTGCGATCACATGTTCACCGTTTATGAGTCTGGCCGGTGAACCGGATGAAAAACTCTGGAAATGGAGCAAAGAGGGGTTATACTGGTCAGCCACCCCCCGAGGGAGCAAGTGTTTAATTTGTCCCAATGAATGTATAATTAAAGAGGGAGAAGCCGGGCTTTGCCATAACCGGATTAACCACAATGGAGTTCTCTACTCGGTAGCCTATGGAAACCCATGCGCGGTAAATATTGACCCGATCGAAAAAAAGCCATTTAATCATTTTTTACCAGGGTCAAGGGCCTACTCAATTGGGACAGCAGGTTGCAATCTTGCCTGTATGAACTGTCAGAACTGGACCATCTCCCAGACAAGTCCCAAAGAGACGCGAAATTATGATCTGATGCCCGATAAACTTATTGAACAAACAATTGCAAATAATTGCCAATCTGTAGCTTACACCTATTCTGAACCCATATCCTTTTACGAATATACTTTCGACTCAGCCAAATTAGCAAGGGAGCAGGGAATCAAAAATGTGCTCGTTACAGCTGGATATATCAATGAAGAGCCCTTGCGGAATTTATGTAAATACATCGATGCCGCTAGAGTTGATCTGAAATCATTTAGCAACGATATTTATATGAAGCTGAGTGCAGGATCACTTCAACCGGTACTGAACACACTCAAAATATTAGCTGAACAAGGAGTATGGCTTGAAATTATTAACCTGATTGTACCCGAATGGACAGACGATCCGGAGATGATTAAACGGATGTGCAACTGGCTGGCAAAAAACGGTCTGGCAAATTATCCGCTTCACTTTGACCGCTTTCATCCTGAATATAAACTCACGCAGTTATCAGCCACACCAATAGCAATTCTGGTAAAGGCACGTGAGATTGCCATTGCTGAAGGGATAAAATATGTATATATCGGAAATGTTCCTGGCCTTGATGCTCAGAATACCTGGTGCCCCAAATGCCACGATTTAGTTATCGAGAGAAGAGGATTTTCGGTACTCCAAAGAAATCTGATAAAAGGTTGCTGTACCAAATGCGGAGAAAAAATACCCGGAGTTTGGGAATAACCCCGATAAAACGGGATTAAAATTATCGGTTTATTCAGGCAGGTTTATGCGGGACAAGATCTTTTATTGTCGAAATCAGTTTTCCCCTTTCCCTACCCCGAATTGCGGACAAAGTGATCCAGGGATAATCTGCCAATCCTTTTTGAACCCTTACCGTAAATCTCATTTCCCATTTTAATCCCAGCAAATACTTGCGAATTTCAACTTTTCGAAGCTGATTAACCGGAATTTCAATCAGCCGGAATAACCTGTCGACAGCGAAGATTGAATAATACCGGACAATTAACTTATCCTTCAGCACCGTGACTCTCACATACTGAAAGTTCATCATGGCAATTACCGCGATAGCGACAAGGAATAATCCTGCCAAAGATACTGCTGCTGTAAATAAGTCGACAACTATCAGCAGTGTAATGGCTAAAAGCCAGCATAATCCCAAAACCAGAAAACCCATTCTGAGTATCTTTACCCGTTTACCGTTGTTAAAATCCATCTTGAAAGTTATTAAAAAGTCTTCAAAGCATTATTATTGGAATTCAAGATAACAAAATAGTGTAACTTTGTCCAATTAATTCTCTACAATGAACAATACACCAACATATCACGCCTCCATTATCGTTACCAACGAGATTGAAGTTGAACTGGGAAAGATCCTTTCCCGCTATCCCAAAGATAAAATATTTCTGGTTACAGAGAGTAACTGTGACATTTTTTGTTGCAATATGATTGACCAAACACCGGGATTTGAAAATCTTAAAAAGGTTGTAATCCCTGCCGGGGAAGAGAATAAGAAACTCTCCTCAGTTGAGAAGATCTGGCTATTTCTGAGTCAGAACGGAGCAGACCGCAAATCACTGGTTGTAAATCTTGGCGGAGGAATGCTTACCGATCTGGGGAGTTTTGCTGCCTCAACAATTAAAAGGGGGATGGATTTTGTGAATATCCCAACAACCCTCCTGTCACAGGTTGATGCCTCAGTTGGCGGAAAAACCGGATTCAATTTCAATGGGTTGAAAAATGAAATTGGAGTCATTAACCAGCCGATAAGTGTATTGATTGACACCCGTTTTCTTCAGACTATCGATACTCCTAACATAATCTCAGGATATGCCGAAATGATCAAACATGGCCTGATCTATTCCAAAGAGCACCTGGAAGAGATTCGCAATTTCGATTTAAAAAATCGGGATCTGAATATTCTGGGCGGCATAATTGCACGATCGGTGGCAATCAAAGATTCATTTGTGTTCCGCGATCCTAATGAAAATAATATCCGCAAGGCGCTGAATTTCGGGCATACCATCGGACATGCTTTCGAGAGCCTTGCAATGGAATCACCTAATCCATTACTTCATGGTTATGCTGTAGCTTATGGCATGATTGCTGAACTGTACCTCTCCTATAAAATGTGTGATCTTCCAATGGCCACCGTTACTGAGTTATCTGACTGGCTTATTGATCTCTATGGGAAATACGTGATTCAGCAAGAGTCGTATGTAGCGCTCTACAGTTTGATGACTCATGATAAAAAGAATGAAGGTACGCGGGTAAATTTTACCCTTATCCCTTATATCGGCGAGGTGGCTATAAATCAGAACTGTGATAAGAACCTTGTTTTCGAGGCTTTGGATTATTTTATAAAAATCAATTGTTGAGCATCTGTTATGCAATACACCATCACAAAAACAGATAAAATATTGGAAGGGGAGATTACCCTTCCTTCATCTAAAAGCATTAGCAACAGAGTATTAATCATTAATTCGCTGAGTTATTCACCCTATTCGATTGAAAATCTTTCCGATAGTGACGACACCCGGGTGCTTGAGGAGGTTCTGAACGGAAATACCACTCATTTTGATATTGGACATGCCGGAACCGCTATGCGTTTTTTAACTGCATTTTTGTCAAAAATAGCCGGAGAATGGACTGTTACGGGTTCCGAGAGGATGCAACAACGGCCGATAGGGATCCTTGTTGATGCCTTGCGTCAACTTGGTGCTTCAATCGAATATACCGGTGAGGAGGGCTTTCCCCCTTTGCGAATCCAGGGATCAGCCTTAACAGGAACAGTCATTGAACTCGATGGAAGTATAAGCAGTCAGTATATTTCTGCATTACTGATGATTGCACCAACAATCCGGGGAGGTATGACGCTGAAACTACTGAATCAGATCACCTCAAAACCATATATCGAACTCACGCTACAGTTAATGAACCAATTCGGGGTTCATCATAGCTGGATTGAAAACGAAATCAGAATAGATGAGCAGCGGTATGAGGCTATCAATTTTTCGGTTGAAGCAGACTGGTCCGGAGCCTCCTACTGGTACGCAATGGCGGCCTTGTCAGACCAATGTAATTTATTGCTCAAAGGATTACGTCTGGAGAGTCTCCAGGGAGATTCATCTCAATCGGAATGGTTCAGGGAATATTTTGGTGTTCTATCAGTTCAGGAAGGTAATAATGTGAGATTAACCAAAATAACTATTCCTGAACCTAAAAACATCGCGATCAACTTTATCGAGAATCCAGATATTGCTCAGACTTTTGTTGTTCTGGCAGTATTTAAAAAGATTCCATTCCACTTTAAGGGATTATTGACGTTGAAAATAAAGGAGACCAATCGCATATTGGCTTTACAACAAGAAATATCCAAATTCGGAGCAACTTTGGATGAGCCTTCCAATGGGGATCTTGCCTGGAATGGAACCATTGATCAGAATCTGGTTGAGTATCCACCGGTAATTAAAACCTATCATGACCACCGCATGGCTCTGGCATTTGCACCAGCCGCAATGGTATACCCCCAAATATGCATTGAAGATCCGGAGGTAATTACAAAATCATACCCCGGATATTGGGACGATTTGAGAAAAATCGGATTTGAAATAGTGGAGTCATAAACAACCGACTAAGGTTTCTGAAGTTTAAAAAAAATAGCTGACCACCTAAGAAGAATAGATTAACTTCATTAAAT
>CANJNY010000005.1 GCA_947475715.1 Prolixibacteraceae bacterium | reverse complement strand
TGGATGATAAGGTTGGAGGACTACTCCGGTATGGAATTCCCGATTTCAAACTCAATAAAAATATAATCGACCGAAGAGTAAATTTATTCATTAAAGAAGGAATAAAATTCAAGGTTAACACCAGGGTTGGTTTAGATCTGCCGGCAGATAAATTAATGAAGGATTTCGATGCAGTCTGCCTTTCATGCGGCGCCATGGAACCTCGCGATTTACCTGCAGAAGGACGGGAATTAAAGGGGATTCATTTTGCAATGGAGTTCCTTCGTCAGCAAAATAAAGTGATAAGTGGCCAGGAGATCCCTGAAAACCAGCGACTCTCAGCGAAAGACAAAAAAGTTTTGGTCATTGGTGGTGGTGACACAGGATCTGACTGTGTAGGCACGTCAATCCGTCAGAAGGCCATATCAGTAACACAGATTGAGATTCTATCCAGACCGGCAACCAAACGGATTGATGATAATCCATGGCCTTACTGGCCGAATACGCTGAGAACATCAAGCTCTCATCTCGAAGGATGCGAAAGAAAATGGAACCTGGCGACCAAACGCTTTATTGGCAAAGATGGTGTGCTAACCGGTGTTGAAGTGGTACAGGTGGAGTGGATCCGCGAGAATGGAAGGATGATTATGAATGAGATCCCCGGAACTCTGGAGGTTATTGAAGCTGATCTGGTACTGCTCTCGATGGGATTTTTATCACCTACCCACAAAGGTTTACTTGATAGCTTAGGGGTCGATTACGATGAGCGTGGGAATATAAAAGCGATTAATAATGCCACCAATCTGGATAAGATATTCGTCAGTGGCGATGCAACCAGAGGCGCCAGTCTTGTTGTCTGGGCAATCCGGTCAGGACGTGATGCGGCAAAGCGTATCCATCAATATGTCACCCAATAAAAAACACAACTTTAAAATAAAAAAGACCGGTCATTCAACCGGTCTTTTTATTTTAGTACTTAATGAAAAAGTCCTCTTTCGAATACCTTACTTTCGGTAAGTGCTGGTAATTATCCTCCGCAGAACGGTATCCTACAGCAAGTACGATCTTGGACTTAAGACCCAATTTTTTAAGATCAAGTATCCGGTCAAATTCGTCCGAACTGAAACCCTCCATCGGACAAGAATCGATTCCCAAAACAGCAGAAGCTACAAGCCCAAAACCAAGCGCAATATAGGCCTGTTTGCTAACCCATGTTTCCAACTGTTCCGCACTAAGGCTGCTCAATGTTCCTTTGATCATATCACCATAGGGAGCCAAATTTTCAACCGATACATTGCGCGCCTGGGATACCACGGATATAAATTCGTCCGCGGTTTTTTCATCCGCCTCATACTTTACCGAAAAAACCAAAATAGCAGAGGCATCAGTAATCTGAGACTGGCCATAAGCTGCAGTTCTAAGCTCAGCTCTGATTTTAGGATCTTCAACAATTAATACCTTATATGGTTGAAATCCATAGGATGAAGGGGATAAACGGATAGCCTCCAATAATATATCCATATCTGCTTCAGAAATCTTTTTTGACGAATCAAAAAGCTTTGTTGCGTAACGATTATTCAATTCTGTAATAATGCTCATTTTTTTTTGTTTAATGTTAATACAATAGACTACAATCCTATCTGTAAAAGGTTACAAATTGGATATTAAATAATGGTTAAATCGAATATAAAATGATTTAAATTCACTCTAATTCGCTCTTACGACAAAAATACCTGTGGTAATTTTCGACTTCATAAGGTAATCACGCAATGGAACCGGAGTAGTTTCAACTTTTCCCCCGCGTGACGAGCCATTAAGAAGAAAAATCTCTCCCTGGATCTTGCAAACCAATCCCAGGTGAGTAACGTCTAAGCCGGCAATTTTGGTCGTAAGGGCGATAATATCCCCATCCACCATTTCGCTTTCATGATCTGGAACCTGCTCCTTGGGTATGGCGTAAAAATGATGATTTGAGACCTCTTTTTCAATGAGTTTCATCTTATTTATAAGCGTAGGGCTGTTTTTCAGCTGTGGATACGAATCGGGATGAGTGCTCATAAAAGTAAGTAAAAGCGGGAATTTCAATCCCCCCAGACGGGAAGTAACATCAGTGACAATCCCTCTTTTCTCATTGTCGGCAATCCATTCGCTGAAATAATGCAACCGACTGACATACCCATTGAGGTGACCATTACGGTATCTGATTTTTTCAAGCTCAGCAATGAATGTATCGTAGGAGGGTTTTAGACTTTTAACAGTACGTGCAATTGCCAGACAATTCTCAACAAAGGTTGTGCAATCCAATTCACGCAAATTCACAACAAGATTCTCATCGATATTAAGATCAAGTGTTTGAGCGACATAGGGAGTGCCTTCAAAGTCAACACCTATGGCCAGCATCAATGCACCTGTTGAAAGGTTAACCTTGGTCGAAAATCTTTCCAGTTTTTCCTGAAGAATCAATTTATCCTTTTCGGTAACGATAACCTTTGGAGCAGCACAAATATAGAGCGGCAGGCAACACAATAAGTATACAAATATGGATAACACGGACAATCTTCTTCTCATAAATTTATTTGTGTCTCTTTTTTAATTCATTTGCAATATCTTCTATTCGATAACCCTTGTGTGCCAGAAGGACAATTAAATGATAAACCAGATCTGAAGCCTCATACAGTAACCGTTCATCGTTATTTGCCATTGCTTCGATAACCGTTTCAATAGCCTCTTCACCAACCTTTTGGGCCATACGAGAAACGCCATCCTCAAAAAGTGACGTGGTATATGATCCTTTCGGCATCACTCTTTTGCGCTCATCGATAAAATCCTGCAGGTGCTTCAGGAACATAACGTCCTCAACTTTATTTACTTCACCCCAGCAGGTATCAGTTCCCTTATGACAAACGGGACCGACAGGATTAACTTTAATTAAGAGGGTATCCTGATCGCAATCAGCTTGCATAGAAACCACATTTAAAAAATTGCCTGACTCTTCCCCCTTAGTCCAAAGTCTGTTTTTGGTGCGGCTATAAAAGGTAACCAGGTTAGATTCCACCGTTTTATCGTAAGCCTCCTTATTCATAAAGCCGAGCATCAGCACCTTGCCCGTTGTATTATCCTGAATTACAGCAGGAAGAAGATCGCCTGTTAATTTATTGAAATTAAGCTCCATATATTTAATCTATCAGTTTATTTCTTTATTCCTTTTAATGACCTTAAATAACATTGGTTCAAGGTTTAAAACTTCATTAATTTATCGTACACAAATGCCGCGTTCGCGAAGGTAATGCTTTAGATCGGGAATGGCAATTTCGCGAAAATGGAAAATACTGGCGGCCAATCCTGCATCGGCTTTTCCAAGTGTAAATACATCAGAAAAATGTTCCATACTTCCTGCTCCACCCGAGGCGATCAGGGGGATGGTTAAACTATCGGAAAGCTTAGCCAGCTCGTTATTTGCGAAACCATTTTTAGTGCCATCGTGGTTCATTGAAGTGAAAAGTATCTCACCTGCCCCGCGACTTTCAGCCTCTTTAGCCCAGGAGAATAATTCCCTGTCGGTTGGAATACGGCCACCGTTTACGGTAACAGTCCAATGGTTATGAGCTTCACGGGCATCTATGGCAACCACAACAAACTGGCTCCCAAAGTTCCGGGCCAAATCATCAATAAGTTGAGGATTTCGTACGGCTGATGAATTTATCGATATCTTATCTGCACCAGCAGCAAGTAATGCTTCGGCATCCCGAATTTCGCTTATTCCGCCGCCAACGGTAAAAGGGATATCGAGATTTTGGGCAATACGTTTAACCAGTTCCACAAACGTTTTACGCCCCTCATGGGTTGCCGTAATATCGAGAAAGACGAGTTCATCCGCCCCCTGTTCTGCATATAATTTCCCCAGTTCCACCGGATCTCCAACATTGATGATATTTACGAAATTGACCCCCTTAACGGTTTGTCCGTCCCTGATATCAAGACATGGTATAATTCGTTTTGCCAGCATTTGTAAGATTTAAATGTTTCATTAAAAGGTTATCGGATATACTCACTGATCTGATCCATGGATATTCGCCCTTCATAAATCGCTTTACCGGTAATCACAGCAGGAATGCCGGCCTGATGTAATTCGATGATATCTGACATCGAGCTTACACCGCCACTTGCAATAAGGTAGGCGCCGGGCACAGCACCAAGAATTTTAATATAAAGATCGATTGCAGCCCCTTGTAACATTCCGTCACGACTTATATCGGTACTTATAATTTTAGTAATTCCGTTGGAGTACCACTCCCTGATAAACGAAAAAATATCTACTCCGGTACTCTCCTGCCATCCTGCAACAGCAATCATTTCATCCTTTGCATCGGCACCAAGAATTATTTTATCGGCACCATATTTTTGAATCCACTGCATAAAAATCTCGGGAGATTTTACCGCGATGCTCCCTCCGGTAACCATAGAAGCTCCTGATTCGAAAGCAATCTTAAGATCTTCATCCGATTTCAGTCCACCTCCAAAGTCGATTATTAAACCGGTATGAGATGCAATATTCTGCAATACCTTTTGATTTACAATGTGGTGAGCTTTAGCGCCATCGAGATCAACCAGATGCAATCTTTTAATGCCAGCATCCTCGAACATTTTAGCTACATCAAGGGGATTTTCATTGTAAATTGTTTTTTGTCCATAATCACCCTGACTCAGGCGCACACATTTACCATCGATAATGTCGATAGCCGGAATAATTTCAATCATATTAATTTTCAAACTTTTAGATTTATGAAGTTGCCCAGAATTTTTGCGCCTGTTGCACCGCTTTTCTCCGGATGGAATTGTGTTGCATAAAAATTATCACGCTGAAGGGCAGCACTAAAAGGGACAAGGTAATTACAGGTCGCAGCCGTATCAGCACCTGTTGTGGCATAGTATGAGTGAACGAAGTAAAAATAATCGGCTTCACTGATTCCACGGAAAAGGGAAGTTTTAAGATCTGAAACACTATTCCAACCCATGTGCGGAATTTTAAATGAAGCCGAATCGTCGGGTAGTGCCACGAATTTTCTTACTCGCTCAGGAAAAATACCCAGACAGGTCGTGTCACCCTCCTCGGAATGGGTACACATCAGCTGCAGCCCAAGACAAACACCCAAAACAGGCTGTTTTAGGTCACAAATCAAGGCATCAAGTTTATGCATTTTAAGATAATTCATTGTCGTGGAGGCCTCCCCAACTCCCGGGAAAATAACCCGGTCTGCAGATCGGATCTCATCGTGATCGTCCGTTATCAAAGCTGAAATTCCGAGTCGTTGGAGCGCAAAATCGACTGACCGGATATTTCCGGCATTATATTTTATAATTACAATCTTCATTTAAAAATTGTTGCTAGTTAATTTTTATTTTAAGAGCAGAGAAATAATCTTTACCATTTCCTTAAACTCCTTCTCTTTGAAAAGCCTTGTCATAAAAACAATTTTCCCTGAACGGTCAATTACCACATTTCGGGTAACTCCTGCCCGTTTATCGGCGAAAAGCCCAAACACGTCAGCATCCTGATCCAAGGCTAAAGGATAAGAAATATTCATCTCTTTCTGATACCGTTTAACCTTTTCAACCGGTTCGTCACGATCAATACCGAAGAGTAAGAAATCGGAATTGTGTTTATATTTCGCCCAGATGTCTTTTTGAATAAAGGGGATCTCTTTGCGGCAAACGCCACACCAGCTTGCTGTAAACTGAAGCATAACAACCTTTCCTCTCCACTCGAGCGAAGTAACCTTTTTGCCATTGGAGAGAGTGAGCGTAAAATCTGGAATCGTATCCCCTATTTTGACTGTAAACTCATAATCCTCAGGAATTACCTGTTTTGGAATTTCAAATGTTGATTGGCCAAAAACATTGGAGAAAAGCAATATTCCAAATAAAAAAACGATCCTGGGATTACAAAATATGCTTCTCATAAGAATTGGTTTTAATTGAAAACTACCGTTCGATTGTTATAAACCAGAATTTTACGTTGAAGATGTTTATATACAGCTTCGCTTAACACGATTTTTTCAAGATCGCGTCCTTTACGAATTAAGCTGTCAACATTATCAATATGAGAAATCCTGACAACATCCTGAGCTATAATTGGGCCAGCATCAAGATCAGCAGTCACATAATGACTGGTAGCACCAATGATTTTTACGCCACGTTCGTGTGCTGCATGATAAGGTTTTGCACCGGCAAACGCAGGTAAAAAGGAGTGATGAATATTAATTATCCGGTTGGGAAAATTAGCTACAAATTGATCCGACAGCACCTGCATATATCTGGCAAGAACTACAAAATCAACCTTATATTGTTCTAAAATTTCGATTTCGAGAAGCTCTTGTTCCGCTTTGTTGGAGCTACTCTTTTCAATCAGATGAAAATCAATTCCAAAACGTTCTGCAATCGGACGTAAGGTATCGTGGTTGCTAATAATAAGCGGAATTTCAGTATCCCAGTCACCTGCGGTGTACCTCGAAAGGATATCAAACAGACAGTGAGACATTTTTGATACAAAAACCGCCATTCTGGGCTTCTTATCAGAAAAATGAAGCGAAAAAACGATATCAAATTTCCGGGCAATGAGTGTTTGAAAGTAATCCGATATTTTCTCTCTTGGAATTGCAAATTTCTCCAATTCCCATTCTACACGCATATAAAACAATCCCTCCTCATGATCGACATGCTGATCAAGATAAATAATATTCCCCCGATTTTCGTTCAAAAATTCGGTTACCGCAGCTAATATTCCTTGCCTGTCGGAACAATAAATGAGTAGAATTGCCGTATTTTTCAATCCGGAATCTTTGCGAATCGATTGCATATAAAAAATTTAAAGGTATTGAATGTTCAATTGTTTCTATCGTTAAACCGTTTAAAGAACTCCTTTCGTGCTTGGAAGTAACTGAACGAATGGATCTTTGCGAATAGCCATTTTCATGGCGCGGGCAAATGCCTTAAAGATCCCTTCAATCTTATGATGTTCATTACTCCCCTCAGCCTTTATGTTCAGATTAGCGAGAGCCGAATCTGACAATGACTTAAAGAAATGAAAGAACATTTCGGTAGGCATCTCGCCAACTTTTTCCCGCTTAAATTCAGCATCCCACACGATCCAGGGTCTTCCTCCAAAATCGAGCGCCACCTGTGCAAGGCAGTCGTCCATAGGCAAGCAATAGCCGTAACGTTCGATACCCCGTTTATCGCCGAGCGCTTTTCGAATAGCCTCTCCAAGTGCAATGCCGGTGTCTTCTATCGTATGATGCTCATCGACAGCCAGATCACCATGTACTTTAATAATCAGGTCGCAACCCGAATGACGTCCGATCTGATCAAGCATATGGTCAAAAAATGCCAGCCCTGTACTAACCTGACATTTACCTGTTCCATCCAATTTCAACTCGACATAGATAT
The DNA here is from genome assembly GCA_947475715.1 of Prolixibacteraceae bacterium. Classification (GTDB taxonomy): domain Bacteria; phylum Bacteroidota; class Bacteroidia; order Bacteroidales; family Prolixibacteraceae; genus JAAFHB01. Next base: position 91,228 of record CANJNY010000005.1, on the reverse strand, counting down.
CTGTTTCGGCAGTTTTTCTGCTCACAATGGCGGACCGATCTCCAATAGCCAGGAAATTAAAAATAGTATCCCAATTATCGGAGAGCAAGGCACAATTGGGTTCTAATCCGCTCTCTTTCAATATTATTTCCTGATTCTGTGTACCAAAGAATATACCCTGAGCACCAAGGTTTTTCGCCAGTTCCATATCCGTAATACGGTCACCAATTACAAATGAGCCGGCGAGATCGTATTCTTTGGAGAAATACTCTTTCAACATTCCTGTCCCCGGTTTTCTATTCGGTGATTTCTCATCCGGAAATGTGGGATCAATATGTATCTTAGTAAAGGTTACACCTTCGTTTTCGAAAGCTTTTAACATCATCTGCTGAGCAGGCCAAAACGTCTCCTCGGGAAAGGAAGTGGTACCCAATCCATCCTGATTTGAGACAATTACCAACTCAAAACTGGTGAGTTTTTGAATATTATAGAGGTTACGGAAAACGCCTGGAATAAACTCAAGCTTTTCCAGCGAATCGACCTGCATATCAGTGGTTGGCTCAACGATCAGTGTTCCGTCCCGATCTATAAAAAGAATTTTTTTCATGCTACTTATTAAATTATCAAAGCGCTATTTTTTGTTGGGTAATAAAATTTCATTCTTCTTAAAGATAAGAAATCGCCAACAGAAAATTCAACTTATTACTGTTTTTTTTTAATCAATACACTTTTAAGCCTGAATATTTTATGCTTAAATCATTAAATCAACTGGTCGAATGCCTCAATCAATGTTGCATTTTCCTCCGGGGAGCCTACGCTGATACGGAGGCAACCTTCGCAAAGGGCAATAGAAGAGCGATCGCGAACAATAATTTGCTCTTCTACAAGGTAATTATATATTCCCCGGGGATCATGCATTTGAACCAGTATGAAATTGGCATCCGATGGATAAACTTTAACAACAAACGGATATTTATTTAGATTACTGATCATTTTTCCACGTTCTTTAAGAATCAGCGCTACCCATTCCAATTTTAACTGATCATTGGCTAAAAGCTCGAGCCCTTTTTGCTGAGTCATAATATTGAGGTTATAGGGATATTTAATCCGGCTTAAAACATCAATAATTAGTTCGCTGGCAAATGCCATGCCAAGGCGAAGCCCTGCCATTCCCCAGGCTTTTGAAAAGGTCTGAAGGATTACAAGGTTAGGATATTTATCCAGCTCAGGGAGCAGTGACTTTTCCGGGCAGAAATCGATATACGCTTCATCAACCACAACTAAACCTTCAAAACCCTCAATAATCTTAAGCATTTCATGGCTATCCAAAGCATTACCGGTTGGATTATTCGGTGAGCAAAGAAAAATTATCTTTGTATCAGGAGTAACTGCTGCCATAACGGCTTCAGCCTCCAGTTCAAAATCGGCATTAAGCGAAACCAGATTCACTACGATATTATTTGTATCAGCAGCTACACGGTACATGCCGTAAGTGGGATTTATGGAGACCACATTATCTTTTCCGGGTTCACAAAAGGCACGAAACAGCAAATCGATAGGCTCATCACTGCCATTACCCAGAAATATATTTTGAGAGGCTATATTTTTAATCTCACCCACCCTGGCTTTTAGAATTCGCTGATGCGGATCGGGATATCTGTTCCAGGGGGCGTTGAAGGGATTCTCATTGGCATCGAGAAAAACAGCGGCCTCCCCGGAAAATTCATCCCTGGCGCTGGAATAAGGTTTAAGATTTCGGATATTCTCCCTTAATAATTTACTAATATCTAAACTCATACTTGTTTCTTTACTTCATTCTGAGGGTTGCAGCATTTTTATGTGCAAAGAGTTGTTCTGCCTGAGCCATCTCTTCAATAACCGGGCCCAGCAATTGGAATCCCTCCCTTGTAATCTCCTGATAGGTAATTTTCTTGCAAAAACTGTCCAAACCTATCCCGCTAAAAGATTTTGCCCAACCGTTTGTAGGCAGGGTATGATTTGTACCGGAGGCATAATCTCCGGCACTTTCCGGAGTATAATTGCCGATAAAAACCGATCCTGCATTGGTAATCCGTTCTGCAAGCTCCCTGGCATCCCTTGTAGCAATAATCAAATGTTCAGGTGCGTAATAGTTCATCAGTCCAATCATCTCCTCAACATCGTGAACAAGGATTGCCCGACTGTTTTCCAGCGCTTTGGTGGCTATTTCAGAGCGCGGCAACTCTTTAAGTTGCTTTCCCATCACTTTAATAACCTCTTTAATCAAATGCTCCTGAGTTGTAATTAATATAACCTGACTATCGGGCCCATGCTCTGCCTGAGAAAGCAGATCTGCAGCCACAAAAGCAGGATTTGAAGTTTCGTCTGCCATCACAGCCACCTCCGAAGGTCCGGCAGGCATATCAATAGCACAATCGGCATTTGCAACAAATTGTTTAGCTGCGGTAACCCATGAATTTCCGGGACCGAAAATCTTATCGACTTTGGGTACTGTTTGGGAGCCGTAAGCCATTGCTCCGATGGCTTGCATTCCTCCAATTTTATATATTTCTGTAATATGACAAACCGAAGCAGCATAAAGTATTGCTGGATGTATTTTCCCTTTTTTATCAGGGGGAGTACATAAGATCACATTGCGGCAACCCGCAATCATTGCAGGAATACCAAGCATAAGAACCGTTGAAAAGAGTGGTGCTGAACCACCCGGTATATATAAGCCAACCCGTTCAATTGGCAAAGATTTCTGCCAGCATTTCACCCCTGGCATTGTCTCAATGACCCGAGGTGTGAATTTCTGAGCCACATGAAATGTATCGATATTCTGAGCTGCAATAAGAATTGCATTTTTCAGGGCAGGTGTCAGACTCTTCACCGCCTCGTCGATTTCATCCTCCGACACCTTAAAATCATGGATATCAGCATGATCGAACTGTTTGGTGAATTTACGGATCGCAGAATCACCTTCAGTACGAATTTTAGCCATCACCTTACTTACCGTATCTATTTTATCGAGGAAATCGGAAGTTGGGCGTCTGGTAATTTCCGGCCAGGAGTTAATCAGAGGGTAACGGTAGATTTGCATAATGTAAAATTTAAAGAATCATTTTTTCAATCGGCAATACAAGGATTCCTTCGGCACCATTTTTTTTCAGGTTCCCGATCACAACCCAGAACTCACTTTCATTGATTACCGAGTGAAGAGAACTCCATCCAATTCGGGCCAATGGCATAATGGTAGGTGAGGTCATTCCGGGAAGAACCTGGATGATCTGATCAAGCTTATCGTTAGGAGCATTCAGCATAATATATTTCTTACCCCTCCCTTTCTCGACTGCCTCGATGCGGAAAATCAACTCATCAAGAATATGTTGCTTCTGTTTTGAGAGATTGGGTGTTGCTACCAACACCGCCTCGGAATCCATCACATTATGAACTTCCTTTAATCGGTTACTCACAAGGGTACTTCCTGAACTTACGATGTCAAAAATTGCATCTGCAAGTCCTATTCCGGGAGCTATTTCTACTGATCCGGCAATAAAATGGATATTGGAAACCAGCTTGTTTTCTGCCAGAAAATCTTTTAAGATTCGGGGGTATGAGGTTGCAATTTTCTTTCCGTTGAACCATTCCAAACCCTGATATTCAAAATCTTTGGGAATTGCCAGAGATATTCTGCATTTACTAAATCCCAGGTGTTTGATAATTTCTACATTTTGCTGTTGCTCGCTAACTTCATTCTTTCCAACGATTCCAATGTCTGCCACACCGTCTGCAACGCATTGAGGGATATCATCATCGCGAAGAAACAATGCTTCGATCGGGAAATTTTTTGCTGCAGAGATCAACCTGCGGCTACTGGAAACTAACTTAATCCCGGTTTCTGCGAGTAATGCCATTGAGTCTTCGTTCAACCGGCCTTTGGTCTGTATTGCAATTCTTAAAATCGAATCCATTTTTTTAAATTAAAAAAGGCTCACCTGATAATAAGGTAAGCCTGTGTTTGGGTTATATGATTATGGACACACCAACGCAAGCTTACCTTATGGCAAGTGATGATGGAGTCCGTTATGCAAACTGATTTTTGTCATATATTATAATATCCTGCAATATTAAGCAAAAAACAGATTCGATCTACCAAATCTAAGTTTAAAATGTTAAATTAAAATTAATTGTGCTTTCCAATAGGAGACCTTGATGATGGGACTATTTGATTACGCTAAAATTTAAGTCCGTCGAGCAGCCGGATATAAGTTTCAATTCCCCCCGCTATTTCAGAGATCAGGATATATTCATTTGCCGTATGCGAACGGGCCGAATCGCCGGGACCCATTTTAATGGATGGGTAAGGGATAACCGCCTGATCGGAGGTTGTAGGGGATCCATAGGTTTCCAAACCCATTTCTATTCCCCGTTTTACCAAAGGATGATCAGGACTGATTCCGGAAGAATTAAGCCTGAATGAACGGGGTTTAACTTCGGAATTGGTTAATTCATCAATTTTGTGAAAAACTTCATCATTGGAATAGAACTCATTCGTGCGAACATCAACGACAAAACGGCATGAATCGGGCACGACGTTGTGCTGGCTACCTGCTTCAATCTGAGTAACAGTCATCTTAACCGGGCCTAATAAAGGGGACTCGAGCGGGAATTTATAATTTTCAAGAATCTGAATATCAGCTATTGCCTTATAAATTGCATTATCCCCTTCATTACGGGCTGCATGACCTGCACGCCCTTTAGCTTCACAGTCGAGTACTATCAATCCCTTTTCTGCAATAGCGATATGCATTCTGGTTGGTTCTCCTACGATAGCTAAATCGATCTTTCCAAGCTGATCCAAAACAGATGCCACACCATTTTGCCCCGAAATCTCCTCCTCTGCACTGGCGCAGTAAATCAGATTATAATTGAGATTTTCGGCATTATAAAAATAACGAAAAGCACCCAGTAATGCCACGATAGAAGCACCGGCATCGTTACTTCCCAATCCGGTTAACCTATCCCCTTCAAGTGTTGCTTTAAAAGGATCATAAGTCCACCCTGTTCCTGAGCGGACCGTATCGACATGTGAATTAAACAGGATAACCGGTTTTCCTTCAGCCCAGTTGGCATTACGGATCCAAATATTATTAAGACTCCGGTTGGTCTGAAGACCCCAGGAATTAAATTTTTCAATCAGATAATCGCAGACATTGTTCTCTTCCCTGCTTAACGAAGGGATTTCAATCATTGCTTTTAAAAGCGCTACGCTATCTGAAATTATTTTCTCTTTTACCATCAGCTAAAGTACTAGTCTGGTTCCTCTCAATCCCCCGGAGATTCCTTGTGCATTTGTGATCACCACTGCACTTACTCCGCGCCGCAGGGCATTAAATCCACTCTCAAGTTTAGGGATCATTCCTCCGGAGATAGTTCCCTGAGCCTTCAACTCTTCAAATAACTCGGGATTAATTTCAGGTATAATCGATTTTTCATCAGACTGATCCAATAAAACACCTTGTTTCTCGAAGCAATAAATCAAACGCAATTCATATTTTCCACATAAGGCACGTGCCAATTCTGAGGCAATATTGTCTGCGTTTGTATTTAACAAGGAACCCTTTCCGTCATGGGTAATAGGTGCCACAACAGGAACTGCTCCATTATCAATCAGATCGTATAATGCCTGCGCATTAACCCAGTTAATATCCCCAACAAAACCGTAATCAATCGTCCCTACAGGACGCCTGGCTGCCCTGATAATATCGAGATCGGCACCACAAAGCCCAATTGAGTTATTTCCTAATGCCTGCAAACCGGCCACAATATTTTTATTTACCAACCCGGCATAGACCATTGTAGCAACTTTCAATGTTTCGGCATCGGTAATACGGCGTCCATCGACTATTTTGGTCTCTATTCCAAGCTTTTCAGCCAAAGCAGTAGCACTCTTTCCGCCACCATGAACCAGAATTTTACCTCCGGCAATGCGCGAAAAGTCTTTCAGCAACACCCGAAGCGAGGTCTCTTCTTCAACGATCTGTCCCCCTACTTTAATGATTATCAAATGTTCTCTCATATTACCCTTCCAAAATCATCTTTAAAATTGTCTGTGCCGAATATACACGATTTTCTGCTTCATCCACCACGATGGAAGCAGAACTGTCAAGAACTTCATCTGAAACGATCATATTTCGTCTTACAGGAAGGCAATGCATGAACTTTGCGTTATTTGTCACTGCCATTTTTTGGGGTGTGACCGTCCAGGCTCTGTCCTTCGAAAGAATTTCACCATAATCGGTATAGGAAGACCAGTTTTTAGCGTAGATAAAATCGGCTCCTTCGAAAGCTTTATCCTGATCATATTCCACGTTAACATCCCCCATAAATTGAGGATCAAGCTCGTAGCCTTTCGGATGGGTAACCACCAATTCATAATTGGTTTGTCGCATCCATTCGACAAATGAATTTGGCACGGCCTGCGGAAGGGCTTTAGGATGAGGAGCCCAGGTCAGAACAACCTTAGGGGATGGTTTTGTCTTATGTTCTTCAATGGTTATCAGGTCGGCAAAGCTTTGTAGAGGATGACGCGTGGCTGCCTCCATACTTACAACAGGAACACCTGCAAAATCGATAAACTGGTTCAGAATTTTTTCAGTATAATCATCTTGTTTATCCTCGAGATTTGCAAATGCTCTGACCCCAATGATATCGCAATACCTGCCGATTACAGGGATTGCCTCGCGTAAATGTTCTGGCTTGTCACCATCCATTACAACCCCCAGCTCACTCTCCATGCGCCACCCATCCTGGTTAACATTCAGAACCATCGTATTCATGCCCAGATTCATCGCAGCTTTTTGAGTACTGAGCCGGGTGCGAAGACTTGAATTAAAAAAAATCAGCACCATGGTTTTATTTTTTCCAAGATGTTGAAATCCATAGGGATTACTCTTTAATTCAAGGGCTGATTTAATCGCTTCCGGCAAATTGGGAAGATCATAAACTGAAGTAAAATGTCGCATAGTTCAATGATAAGTTTTTGTAATCATAATGTGTTAATCCACAGCTGGAATTCTAGGAACGGATTTGTCCATCCCCTTCGATCAACCATTTATAACTGGTAAGTTCTTCGAGAGCCATCGGACCCCTTGCATGGAGTTTCTGAGTGCTAATTCCAATTTCAGCTCCCAATCCAAATTGAGCCCCATCGGTAAAAGCGGTGCTTGCATTCACATAGACTGCTGCGGCATCTATAACCTTGAGAAATTTTTCGCAATTTTCAGGATTCTCAGAGATAATTGCCTCACTGTGTTTTGAACCATATTTGGTGATATGGTCAACTGCCTCATCGAAAGAAGTGACCGTTTTAACTGACATTTTGTAGGAGAGAAATTCGGTTCCAAAAGACTCAGCTGTCGCATTTTTAAGCAGGTGTTCAGGATATACCCCATCGAGTATATCAAAGGATACCTTATCGGCATAAATCTCAACGTTATTTTTCATAAGAGGCAGGGTGATCTGATCCAGATCATGCAGCCGGGAATTATGGATAATAAGACAATCCAATGCATTACAGACACTTACGCGCCTGGTTTTTGCATTATTTACGATCCCGATTCCCTTGGCTAGGTCGCCAAACTCATCAAAATAGGTATGACAAATTCCTGCGCCTGTCTCGATTACCGGGATAGATGCATGCTGCCGGACATAGTCTATCAGACCCTGGCTCCCACGCGGGATTATAAGATCAACATATCCTCTGGCATTAAGCAACTCCGTTGTAGCCTCACGACCGGCAGGAAGCAAAGCCAGTATATTTGGATTGATATGATTAATATCTAATACATTATGAATGATACTGACAATTGCCTGATTTGAATAAAATGCATCGCTTCCCCCTTTGAGGATACAAGCATTACCCGATTTAAGACAAAGCGAGAAAACGTCGAAACTCACATTAGGACGTGACTCATAAATAATTCCGATTACTCCAAAAGGGACTGATACCCGGGTAATCTTTAATCCGTTAGGCCTTGTTGTTTCAGAGATTACCCTGCTCAGGGGGGAGGGTAGAAAAGCGACATTGCGAATATCATCTGCAATACCTTTAATACGGTCGGCGGTGAGTTTAAGACGGTCGTATTTCGGATCAGACTCCTCCATCCGGGCCAGATCCTTTTGATTCTCACGTAGAATAAATGCAGTGCTTTTCTCTGCGGCAACTGCAATTTTCAAAAGTATTTCATTCACTTTTTCGATGCTCAACAGGTTCAACTCCCGGCTGGCGTTTAATGTATTTTCGAATTGCTGGTGAAAATTCATAAAAATATTTTTTATATAAGGTATAAATAATCGTAATGAATAAATGGTTTTGACATTTTGCCACCCTTTTCCTTAAGTACTTCTTCCGAAGAGTAAGAGGCTTTTCCAAGACCTATTAATTCTCGGTTAACATCTTTAACCCGGACAATATCGCCCTCTTTAAAATAACCGGTCACTTCGGTTATACCAATCAGTAAAAGACTAACGGCCTGGTCTGAAAGGAGAGCCTCTTTGGCCCCGGGGTTAATAATCACCTCTCCTTTGGCAAAATCATCAGAATGAGAGAGCCATTTTCGAACACCGGTAGATTTCTTTTTTGACGGGATAAAATGGGTTTGAACCGATTCTTCCCCAGCTAATAATATCCTGGACAACGTATTTTCTTTTGTTCCATTGGTAATATGGACCGAAATCCCTTGTCCTGCCAACTTGGAAGCAATATGAAACTTAGTGAGCATTCCACCCCTTCCAAAATTAGATTTTTTTCCTGAAATAGCTTCAATATTCAGTGTTTCTCCTTGATTAATTTTAGCGATCAATACACTTTGCGGTTCGTCCGGAGAACCCGAATAAACACCGTCAACATTGGTAAGGATGATAAGTGCCTCCATATCCATCATTGAAGCAATTAAACCCGAGAGTTCATCGTTATCTGTGAACATCAATTCGGTAACCGAAATGGTGTCATTTTCATTAACCACAGGAATGACATCATTCTCCAGTAAAGTGGTCATACAATTACGCATATTCAGGTAATGGAGCCGGTCACTGAAATTCTCCTTCGTGGTGAGAACCTGAGCACAGGTAATTCCCCGTTCCCGAAAAAGATCTGCATATTGGTTTATCAGCTTTACCTGCCCTACTGCAGACCAGAGCTGACGACTCGAAACAGGATCGAGTTTGCGCTGAAGATCAACCACCGCGCGACCTGCAGCCACCGCCCCTGATGTGACAAGGATCACCTGCAACCCTGCCTTTCGAAGTAATGCCAGCTGATCGACAATATGCCTCATCCGCTCCACATTCAGCATCCCGTCCTCACGTGTTAAAACATTACTCCCAACCTTTACTACAATTCTATTATATATTAATGACATAACAAATTTAACTTTTTTGATGGAAGAATCGCTACAATTTATTCCATCTTTAAAATATAACCGGCAAAAAATGGCCGTAAGTAATCTTATTTTTGTTCACTTTTCTCCCTGATCTCTACTCTTCTGATTTTGCCGCTGATTGTTTTAGGCAACTCAGTTACAAATTCGATAATCCGCGGGTATTTATAGGGGGCAGTAACCGTTTTTACATGTTCCTGGATCTCCTTCGCCAGCTCTTCGGTACCCGGCCTGTAATCCGGAGCAAGAATTATTGTAGCCTTAACTACCTGACCCCTAATCTCGTCAGGTGCACCAGTTACGGCACACTCAATCACTGCCGGGTGTGTCATCAGTGCGCTTTCCACCTCAAAAGGTCCGATACGGTATCCCGAGGATTTTATCACATCATCAACACGACCCACAAACCAGTAATAGCCGTCTTCGTCGCGCCAGGCCAGATCACCCGTATAATAAAATCCGCCGTAATGGCACGAAGCACTCTTCTCATCATCCCGGTAATACCCTGAAAATAAACCCACCGGAAATTTCTCACTCGTTCGTATAGCAATCTGCCCCACTTCTCCATCTTCGCAATTTCCGTTTTCACTATCTAACAGGTGAACATCAAACTGCGGTGAGGGGACACCCATTGAACCGGGCTTCGGTTCCATCCAGGGAAAGGTGGCAATCTGAAGTGTTGTTTCGGTTTGACCAAACCCTTCCCTTAATTTCAACCCGGTTAACTTATAAAAGGTGTCGTATACAACCGGATTAAGTGGTTCACCGGCAACGGCTGCCCATTTCAATTTTGAAAGGTCATAGTTCGAAAAATCCTCCCGTATCAGGTATCGGTAAACCGTGGGAGGAGCACAAAAGGTCGTTACTCCGAAAGTGCTGATTTTACTAAGCATGTCATCGGGAGTAAACTTCTCAAAATCATACACAAATACCGCAGCCCCTGCCAGCCATTGGCCATAGATCTTTCCCCAAACCGATTTTGCCCACCCCGAATCGGAAACGGTAAAATGAAGACCATCGTTTTCGACATTCTGCCAATATTTTGCCGTTATGATATGTCCCAACGGATAAGTAAAATCATGGACAACCATCTTAGGATTCGCTGTAGTACCCGAAGTGAAGTACAACAACGATATATCACTGTTCCTGGAAGCGAATTCACCCTGAGGCTGAACAAAAGGTTTTGCACCACTGACCCCTTCCCTGAACGAAATCCACCCCTCAGGTGTATGATCACCAACAGTCACCAACTTTTCAACGGTTGGAGATTCAGCCATCGCTTCATTGATATTACGGATAGTTTCTGATTCCGAAACGGCAATGATCATCTTAACACCTGCCGCATTATTCCGGTATATCAAATCCTTGGGAGTAAGTAAATGGGTTGCAGGAATGGCTATAGCACCAATTTTATGTAATGCAAGTATCGAAAACCAGAATTCATACCTTCTTTTCAAAATCATCATTACCTTATCACCTCTGCCAATTCCAAGTGACTGAAAAAACGAAGCAGCCTCATCACTTGCCTTTTGGAGATCTGCAAAAGAGAAATCGTGTGTTTCACCTTTGTCATTCACCCAACAGATTGCTCTCTTGGAAGGATTTGTCCGGGCATATTCATCCACCACATCATAGGCAAAATTAAATTGCTCCGGCACAATAATCTCAAAGTTTTGTTTAAAATCTTCAAGGGATTCAAATACCGATTTTTTTAAATAGCGCTCAAACATGCAGGTTTTAAAATTATAGGATTATAGCCAGAAACCTGGCTGTTTTGTTTTCAAGAGATTGAATTCCATGTGGCAAGCCGGAATCGAAATAGATCGAATCACCGGGTTCGAGAATCATCTCTTTAATACCGATGAAAAATTTAAGTTTCCCTTCGAGTAAATAAATAAATTCCTGACCGGGATGGGTATTAAAACTCACCTTGGTTTCCGGATCAGGATCAACCATAACGATAAACGGATCCCCTTTGCGGTTCAGATAATTCCCTGCAAGAGCCTGATATTTATAAGCTTTCTGGCGTTCCACGCTAATCCCCTTATCTTTGCGAGTTAAGGTATAGGAGTGCATATGAGGCTCTTCTCCGGTGAGAAGTGTAGATAAATCAATATTAAATTTCAGCGCCATTCGATGCAGGATGCTCACCGGTATATCCACATTCCCACTTTCAATCTCGCTGTATTGAGCCGTTGTTGTGGCGCAGGTAATGGCAGCTTCTTCAAGCGATATCCCAGTCACGTCACGCATTCCACGCAAACGGTCGGCTATTCGTTTAATCTGTTCATCCATAACTCTAAGAATTTAGGAATATGAAGCGTGTTTATTTTGCGTTGTTAATTTTATTGTATGAAACCAATAAACCCCTGATCAGGGAGGAGGAAAAACCCTGATGTTCCATTTCGTTTAACCCGGATATGGTAATCCCCTTAGGGGTCGTAACTTTATCAATTTCCTGTTCCGGGTGATGTCCTGTTTGCAGAATCAACTCAGAAGCTCCTTTAACCGTCTGTGCAACAATCAGTTGTGCTACATCTGCACCAAAACCGATCTCAACCCCACCCTGAATTGCTGCCCGGATAAAACGAAGGGCGAAGGCGATTCCACAAGCTCCGAGAACGGTAGCTGCAGCCATCAATTCCTCGTTAATAAAAATCACCTTCCCGAGTGATTCAAACAATTCCTGTACCAATTCAGTTTGTACCGCAGAACAATCAGGGGCTGCAATCAAAGTCATCGACTCCTGAAGTGCCACCGCCGTATTGGGCATTACACGCAACGGAATTACATCCGAAGGAAGAAGCTCCTTCATCTGAGCAATGCTGATTCCTGTCATTAAAGATGCCACTAACTGACCCGACTTAAGGCTTGATTTTATCTCTGTTATTACCTCAACAGCCTGGTACGGTTTAACCGCAATTATAATCATGTCGGCCTCCGCAACAGCAAGTTTATTATCCTGTACAATCGTGATCCCCTTTGCTGCAAGATCATCAAGTAATTGTACCCTGCGACGCGAAACGGTAAGTTTTGAAGCTGCTATTCCGGACTTGAGAAAACCATCAGCCACCGATCTTCCCAGATTGCCCCCACCAACGATCGCAATTTTTATATTCAGTATATCCATAAGGTATTAATTTACAATTTTAGGCAACGCAATTTACAATTTATTCAGCAGTTTTATCAATGAACTTACAAAAACGTCACACTGTATCTTGGTCAGGGTAAGGGGAGGAAGTATTCGAATAACATGGGTACCTGTAACCCCGGTAAATATTTTCTCCTCAAAAAGTAACTGCTTTCTGATTGTTGCAATTGGAAAATCAAATTCAATACCGATCATTAACCCCTTTCCGCGCAACTGTTTAATCTGAGGAATTGAAGCTAGTTTCTCAAAAAGATAGGTTCCAACTTCATAAGCATTTTCAACCAAATGTTCCTGTTTCATAATATCGAGAACCGCTATTCCGGCAGCACAAGCGAGGTAATTCCCCCCAAAAGTTGTCCCCAACATGCCTGACCATGGCTTAAGATCAGGGCTGATAAGAATTCCACCGATAGGAAAACCATTCCCCATACCTTTTGCAACAGCGATAATATCGGGTCGTATACCGGCATACTGATGTGCAAAAAACTTTCCGCTTCGTCCATACCCCGATTGTATTTCATCCAGAATCAGTAAAGCTCCATATTTTTTGCATAAATCAGATGCTGCTCTGAGAAAACCAGCCTCGGGAACAACGCATCCGCCAACACCCTGTATTCCTTCAACGATTACCGCAGCCACATCACCATGCTGTAATGCCGACTCAAGAAGATCTGCATCATTGAGCGGAAGAATGGTCCTCAAAACAGTATCATTAATCGGAGAGATAATTTTAGGATTATCTGTAACGGCCACAGCAGCAGAGGTCCTTCCGTGAAAGGCTTTTTCAAACGCAATGATCCTCCCCTTTCCGGTATGAAAAGAGGCAAGTTTCAAGGCATTTTCGTTGGCCTCGGCTCCTGAATTGCAGAAAAAAAGTGAATAATCGGGATAACCTGAAAGTTCACCCAGTTTAAGTGCCAGCTCTTCCTGCATGGGATTCTGAACAGAGTTTGAGTAGAATCCGATCTGTTGAAGTTGTTCTGTAATTTTCCGCACATAATCGGGATGCGAATGTCCTACTGAGATCACCGCATGACCACCATATAAATCGAGATACTCAATCCCATCCTGATCGGTAATATAACAACCATTTCCCGATACCGGTACGATATCGAAGAGCGGATAAACGTCAAATAGTTTCATTTCTTGTAATTTTTGAAGACTCATCACTGTCAGAGGTTTATGAGTCTGATAAATTTTAAAGTATTAATACGTTGCAGCTGGCTATTGGCAACTGGCTAAAAGCTCATAAAACCCGAGGAACTTCAATCGTTGGATGAAAACATCCTTTGAGTGAATAAATCAGGTTAATCTAATAGTTTAAAGCTCTTTGGTCTCTAAAATCCAATAGCTTTCAGATTCAATCCACACCGCTCATCCAGGCCAAACATAAGGTTCATATTTTGAATAGCCTGACCCGAAGCCCCTTTGACCAGGTTGTCGATACACGAGATAATCATCAGCTTATTTCCATGTTTTTCGAGGAAGAGCAAACCTTTGTTTGTATTGACCACTTGTTTCATATCCGGATTTTCAGGAGCCATATTCACAAAAGGATGGGAAGCATAAAAATCAGCAAAAAGCTTATTTGCATCGGCCAATGTTCCTTCATAACGGGTATAGGCAGTCACAAAGATTCCACGCGTGTGATTTCCGCGCACGGGTATAAAATTGACCTCTTTCTCAAAACCCGGCTGAGCCTGACCAAGACTCTGGCATATTTCACCAAGGTGCTGGTGTTCAAAGGCTTTATAGACCGAGAGATTATTATCGCGCCAGCTAAAATGAGAAGTTTTTGTTGGCGCCTGTCCCGCACCTGTCGAACCCGTTATGGCATTAATATGAACCTCATCGGTCAACAATCCGGCCGATGCGAGTGGAATAAGTGCCAGTTGAATGGCCGTAGCGAAACAACCCGGATTTGCAATTCTGCTGGCCACCTTTATTCGCTCGCGATTTAGCTCCGGTAACCCGTAAACAAAATCGTTTCCGGCACGGTTTAATCTAAAGTCATGACTCAGATCAATAATCTTAACCCGGTCGGGTATTGCTGTCTGATTCATGAATTCCACTGATTTGCCATGGCCGGAGCACAAAAACACAACATCCACATCTGCAAAATCAATATCAGTAAAGCACATATCGGTATCTCCAAGCAGATCGGTATGAATCGAGAAGAGTGGTTTGCCGTTATTACTCCCGCTTTGGATGTATTTTAGCTCTGCTTGAGGATGAAAGCGTAAAATCCGGATCAGTTCGCCGGCTGTATAACCCGCCCCTCCAACAATACCCACGTTGATCTTTTTGCCCTGAGTCATTATTTCTGATTTACCGAATGATAGATTTTTAATTGATTTGCCAGAATTTTTGTAAAACCTTTGGCATCATCGGCTGTCCAACCTTTATTCATCTCACCGTATTGACCAAATTCAGATTTCATCAAATCGTGTTCCGATTCAATTCCGACCAGTTGAAAGTGGTAAGGCATCAACTTGATAATTACTTTACCGGAGACATTTTCCTGACTGTTTTCAAGGAATTTCTCAATATCGCGCATAACAGGTTCAAGGTACATCGCCTCATGTAAAAACATTCCGTACCAGTTGCCGAGCTGCTCCTTCCAGTACTGTTGCCATTTGGTAAGTGTATGTTTTTCAAGCATCTGGTGTGCCTTAATAATGAGCATCGGAGCGGCTGCTTCGAAACCAACACGACCTTTAATCCCAATAATTGTATCTCCGATATGCATGTCGCGACCAATTGCCCAGGCAGAACCCAGCTTTTCGAGTTCATTGATCGCATCTACTGGGTCACGGTGTATATGACCATTCACACCCCGGATCTGACCTTTTAGAAATTCGAGGGTTATGGTCTCTTCCCCCTCCTTTTGAAGGTGGGACGGATAAGCCTCTTCGGGAAGAGTTTTATCACTCAGCAATGTTTCTTTCCCCCCTATACTTGTCCCCCAGAGTCCCTTATTTACAGAATAGGCCATCTTTTCAAAATTATCCACCACGCCATGTTTGCGCAAATAGGCGATCTCCGCATCGCGTGACAACTGCAAATCGCGTGTAGGGGTAATAATTTTGATTTCAGGAGCCAATACTTCGAATGCAAGGTCAAATCGAATCTGATCATTGCCTGCACCGGTACTTCCATGGGCCACATGGGTTGCTCCAATACTTTTGGCATACTCAATTACTGCGAGTGCCTGAAAAATACGCTCGGAACTCACTGATATTGGATAGGTATTGTTTCTTAATACATTACCGTAAACCATATAGCGGATTCCCTTGTTGTAATATTCACTGGTAACATCTATCATCTTATGTGATTTAACCCCCAGTGAGTATGCTCTTTGCTCAATAGTGTCGAGCTCTTGTTTCGAAAAGCCGCCGGTATTGGCAATGGCACTATGTACTTCCATTCCTTTTTCCACTGACAGATAAATTGCACAAAACGAAGTATCCAATCCTCCGCTAAATGCCAGAACTACCTTTTCCTTCATGATAAATATTTTTATTGATAAATTATTTCGATACTTAAAATTAACTATGTCAACCCGTTTAACGACCCAGGATTATAATTTTTTTCCAGTCGATAGCAGAGAATGAGAGTTTCTCATTTTTACGTTTTTCGAGCCACTCCTTATAAATTTTGAACGGGGTTTTAGGATTGTGTTTTTTCGCCTCCCATGCCGGATCATAAATCATCCCGGTACATAAACATTTGGTTTTGTTCATGCGCAGCAGAATATCGTAGTTCACGCAACTCTGACATCCTTTCCAGAATTGTTCGTCATCGGTGAGTTCCGAGAATGTTACCGGACGATAACCGAGTTCAGAGTTAATTTTCATTACAGCCAGGCCGGTAGTCAATCCAAAGAGCTTTGCTGTGGGAAACTTTGAGCGTGATAATTCAAACGCCTTGAGTTTAATACTGCGGGCCAGGCCGTGTCCCCTGAAATCCCAGTGAACAATCAATCCAGAATTAGCCACATATTTGGCATCATTCCAGGTTTCGATATAGCAAAATCCCGCGAACTTATCCCCATCAATGGCAATGATGGCTTTTCCCTCCGAAATTTTGGAGGCGATATATTCGTGCGAACGCCGGGCAATACCTGTTCCCCGTTCAAGAGATGCTTTTTCAATGGTATCATTGATTTCGTCAACAAACACAAGGTGCTCCTCCCCTGCTACCAAAACCTGAATATTGGTTTTTACGGTATCAGACTCTTTTTTCTTAAATATCATAATGCTATTATTCTTCAGGTTTTAAATTTTATTTTCCAGTTTGGGCATGATTGATTTCAGCACCTGAATCACATCACTGCGTCCTATTCCATCCCGCATAATCAGCAGGATCGTGTCATCACCAGCCACCGTTCCAAGAATTTCATACGGATTAACCTTATCAATCAGGATCGCAACACTATTGGCATATCCCGGTTGCGTTTTTACAACCCCCAGGTTTGCTGAAAATTCGATCCCCACTACCCCGTCAGCCATGTAATCGCGTTGTAAAGCAGCCGATGCCAGTTGTCCGCTAACCAATTCATTTCCTGCCAACCGATAGATATACCCGTTGTTATCATCGCTAGCCTTAATGACATGGATCGATTTCAGATCACGTGACAACGTGGCCTGAGTAACTTCGCATCCCCGCTGCTGCAATTTAATCTGTAGCTCATCCTGATTACTGATTACCTCTTCCGAAATAATCTTCTTTATCAACAGAATTCTTTGTGACCGATTTTTCATCAATTATCCGTTTTTAATGAATATTTATTCCATTAAAGAGTGCAATTTTATGCATAATATTTGAAATATACGTTATTTTACGCATAATTATTTAATTTTACCGCTGTTTATTAATTTAATGTGAATATTTATAAATATTGCAAAATGATTTTGTGAGATTCACATAATTAAATTACTTTTGCAGCTGTGCGACATCAACTAAGAATATCGATGAACAAGACGCAGGGAAATGCGTTTTTACTACTGATAATAAAGTAGTGAAAACGCATTTTTTTTGAGAATTAGGTATTGAAAATTAAGTTAACCAGAGAAAAACAAGCGTATAATGCGAAAAGTGAAACTGATTCTTGAAGATGGAACAGTATTGGAGGGAAAATCTTTCGGATATGAAAAATCTGTTGCCGGAGAGGTTGTTTTTTATACCGCGATGACCGGATATCCTGAAAGCCTTACAGATCCCTCCTACACGGGACAAATACTGGTATCGACCTACCCGTTGATTGGGAACTACGGTGTTCCCAAAGATCTGACTGAAAATGGAATACATAAACATTTTGAATCCAATAAAATACACATTACCGGATTAATCGTGTCTGACTATTCCGTAGGATTCAGCCACTGGAATGCAATGATGAGCCTGGGCGACTGGCTCAAATCCCAGCACATCCCGGGACTCTACGATATAGACACCAGGTTGTTAACCAAAATTCTGCGCGAAAAAGGTTCCCTGCTGGGCAAAATAGAGTTTGAAGGGGAAGAGATTGAATTCTTTGATCCCAACCTGGTAAACCTGGTGGCAATCGCCAGCACCGACACCGTTGAGACCTACGGAACAGGTGAATTAAAAATTGTCATGGTAGATTGTGGTGTAAAAAACAATATCATCCGTTGTTTGATTAACAGAAATGCCACTGTAATCAGAGTACCCTGGGACTATGACTTTACCCAAATGGAATACGATGGCCTCTTTTTGACTAACGGCCCCGGAGACCCGGCAATGTGCGACATAACTGTCAGGCATATCAAAACAGCGATTGAACAGGAAAAACCGATCATGGGAATTTGCCTCGGAAACCAGCTCCTTGGTCTGGCTGCCGGTGCAGAAACATATAAACTCAAATATGGCCATCGCAGTCATAACCAACCGGTTCTGCTCAAAGGGACAAACCGTTGTTTTATCACCTCACAGAACCACGGTTTTGCAATTGCGGACGAAACTCTTCCTGAAGGTTGGGAATCGCTGTTTATAAATGTAAATGACAATACCAACGAAGGGATCAGGCACAAGTCAAAGCCATTCTTCTCCACACAGTTCCATCCAGAAGCATCATCCGGCCCGGTGGATACGGAATTTCTGTTTGATGATTTCATTGAAAGTGTAAAAAAAAATAAGTCAGATAAATGATCAACTCATCTATAAAAAAAGTAATTGTCCTGGGATCCGGGGCATTGAAAATCGGGGAAGCCGGAGAATTTGATTATTCGGGTTCTCAGGCACTCAAAGCGCTGAAAGAAGAAGGGGTTTATACAATCCTGATTAACCCCAATATTGCCACCATCCAAACCTCCGAAGAGATTGCCGACAAGATCTATTTCCTGCCGGTAACCGCTACTTTCGTTGAAAAGGTGATTGAAAAGGAGAAACCCGATGGGATACTGCTCGCTTTCGGCGGACAAACAGCCCTCAACTGTGGAGTTGACCTTTTCAGACAGGGAATCCTTGAAAAACACAATATCAAAGTTGTAGGTACACCGGTACAGTCAATTATCAATACTGAGGATCGTCAGATTTTCTCGGACATTCTTCACGAAATTGATGTGCTTACCCCTAAAAGTGTTGCTTGCGAATCGGTTGAACAAGCACGTTTGGCAGCGAAAAAACTTGGATTTCCACTGATTATCAGGGCTGCATACACCCTTGGAGGACTGGGCTCCGGATTCTGTTCAAACGAGGAGGAATTGAATAAACTGGCCGAAAACGCCTTCAGTTATTCTCCGCAAATCCTGGTTGAAGAATCGATCAAAGGATGGAAAGAGGTAGAATATGAGGTAGTCAGAGATATTTACGACAATTGCATTACCGTTTGTAACATGGAAAACTTCGACCCGCTGGGAATACATACCGGGGAGTCAATTGTAGTTGCGCCATCGCAAACCCTTTCAAACGATGAATACCATAAATTACGTGCCTTATCGATTAAAATCATCCGTAAAATCGGTGTGATCGGCGAGTGTAATGTTCAGTTTGCCCTTGATCCAAACTCGGAAGATTACCGTGTGATTGAGGTGAACGCCCGTCTTTCAAGATCTTCGGCATTGGCCTCCAAGGCAACAGGTTATCCGCTTGCCTTTGTAGCTGCCAAACTCGGACTTGGATATGGTCTTCACGAACTGAAAAATTCGGTTACCAAGGTTACCACGGCCTGTTTCGAGCCGGCTCTTGACTATGTAGTTGTTAAAATACCCCGCTGGGATCTGAATAAATTCGAGGGTGTCTCTAAAACCCTGGGATCCAGCATGAAATCGGTTGGGGAGATCATGGCCATCGGACGCTCCTTTGAAGAGGCCATTCAGAAGGGAATTCGAATGGTTGGAGCAGGAATGCACGGCTTTGTGGGAAACCGCGGCGAGATGGAAATCACCGATATCGATGGTGAATTAAAAAATCCTACCGACCGTCGGATCTTTGCAATTGCTGAGGCAATGGATAAAGGATATTCGGTTGATAAAATCTGGGAGATCACCCGCATCGACAAATGGTTTCTTCAGAAACTTAATAATATTTATGAGCTTCGGAATAAACTCATCGAATTCAATACCCTAAAGGAATTACCAAATGATCTTTTATTACTGGCTAAAAAGCAGGGATATTCAGATTTTCAAATTGCCCGCCTTGTATTGAAAACCAGTGATCAGTTTATCCAGGCCGATCTGTTAAAAGTGAGAGCTCACCGCAAAACCTTAGGTATTGTGCCGGTTATCAAACAGATAGACACTCTGGCAGGAGAATACCCTGCACTCACCAATTATCTCTATGTCACCTATAACGGAACAGAACATGATGTAGCTTTTCAGCACGACAATAAATCGGTGATCGTACTTGGATCGGGTGCTTATCGGATCGGCTCATCAGTCGAATTTGACTGGTGTTCAGTCAATGCCGTCAATACGATTCGGAAAGAGGGATTCCGCTCGATTATGATCAATTATAATCCCGAAACAGTCTCCACGGATTATGACACCTGCGACAGGCTTTACTTTGACGAACTAACCCTCGAGCGTGTTCTGGATATCTGTGATCTGGAGCTACCTTTGGGAACAGTCCTGTCGATGGGTGGTCAGATTCCGAATAACCTTGCAATGCGTTTACATAAACAGGGAATTCCGATCCTGGGAACTACTGCCGAAAAAATTGATAATGCCGAAGACCGGAATAAATTTTCAGCAATGCTCGATCGTCTCGGAGTCGACCAGCCACGTTGGAGCCAGCTCACTACCATTGAGGATATCAACCGTTTTGTCGACGAAGTTGGCTTTCCGGTATTGATCCGCCCATCATACGTACTTTCGGGAGCTGCCATGAATGTAGTTTCGAACAAAGATCAGTTACATCACTTCCTCACTCTGGCCACAAAGGTTTCGAAAGAACATCCTGTAGTTGTTTCTGAATTCATTGAGAATGCCAAGGAGATTGAGGTGGACGCTGTTGCAAAAAACGGAGAAATTGTAGCTTATGCCATCTCTGAACATGTCGAATTTGCAGGAGTGCATTCTGGTGACGCTACAATCGTCTTCCCTCCACAAAAGCTTTATATCGAGACCATCCGTCGAATTAAAAAAATATCACGTAAAATTGCCAAGGCACTTGAGATTACAGGTCCATTTAATATCCAGTATCTTGCCAAAGACAATGACATCAAGGTAATCGAATGTAATCTAAGGGCTTCCCGTTCCTTTCCATTCGTTTCCAAGGTGTTACGAACGAACCTCATTGAAATTGCGACCAAGGCGATGCTGGATGTCCCTTTCGAAAAGCCGGACAAATCACTCTTTGAACTCGATTATGTCGGGGTAAAAGCGCCGCAGTTCTCTTTTCACCGATTATTAAATGCAGATCCTGTTACCGGAGTTGATATGGCCTCAACCGGTGAGGTGGCCTGCATCGGTGAGAACTTTTACGAAGCACTGCTAAAATCAATGTTATCGGTGGGATACCGTATTCCAAAGAAAACAATACTGATCTCCTCAGGACCAACCCGTGGGAAGGTAGAGCTTCTTGAAAGTGCAAGAATGCTCAAAGAACGCGGTTTTACAATCTATGCCACCGGTGGAACTCACCACTTCTTTCACGAAAACGGCATTGAGACCGAACAGGTATTCTGGCCGGATGAAGACAAACAACCAAACACGCTCGATCTGATTAAAAACAGAGGGATTGAAATGGTTATTAATATCCCCAAGGACCACACCACCCGGGAAATATCAAATGGTTACAGAATCAGACGAAACGCGATTGACTTTAATATCCCGCTTATTACCAATGCAAGGGTTGCCAGTGCATTTATTTATGCAATCTGTAAGCTCGATCTGAATGCCATTCCAATTAAAGCCTGGAACGAATACAAATAACGGTTAAATTCACTTCTGAATTATTTACAGAAAGAGGGTGTCATGCGTGATACCCTCTTTCTGGTTTAATAAATTATATTTTTCACTACATTTAGACCGGTATTTATAAATATCCAAAGAAATATCCTCGTTTTCCGGTCAATCGAAGGATGGAAATTAAAGGGAATGAATATTTATGCAATTCCTCTCGGCTGGCCAAAAGGTGAGCGATGATTACAAAACAAATCCCTCTATTTTTGCGTTATTAATAAAAAAATAATCGATGAAGATTCTCCTTACAGGTGCTACCGGATATATTGCACAGCGGCTTTTGCCAGTCTTACTGGAAAATGGTCATCAGGTAGTTTGTTGTGTACGCGACAAATCACGGTTTAATCAGGAACGTTACACAACCAATGAACTGATTGTCATTGAGGTTAATTTTCTGGATCCGCAAACCCTTGACCAGATTCCCAATGATATTGATGCTGCATATTACCTGATTCATTCCATGTCAACCAGCGTGGGTGACTTTGCAAAGCTGGAGGATGTATCTGCCCGTAATTTCAGATCCCGAATCGAACAGACCAATGCAGAACAGGTTATCTACCTCAGTGGAATTACCAATAACAAACAACTCTCCAAACATCTGAACTCACGCAAAAATGTTGAACAGATACTACAATCGGATAAATATGCACTAACGACACTCAAAGCAGGAATAATTATAGGATCGGGAAGTGCCTCATTCGAAATAATACGCGATCTGGTTGAAAAACTTCCGTTGATTATCGGACCCAAATGGCTCAGCACACGATCACAGCCTATTGCAATACGAAATGTACTTCAATATTTATTAGGTGTACTTCAAAACAAGCCAACCTATAACAACAGCTATGATATTGGAGGAACAAAGGTTATGACCTACAAGCAGATGCTGCTTAGATTTGCCAAAGTGAGAGGATTAAAACGGGTCATCTGGGTGCTTCCGATAATGACACCAAGGCTTTCATCTTATTGGCTCTACTTCGTAACCTCCACCTCCTATTCGCTCGCCAGTCATCTCGTCAACAGCATGAAGGTTGAGGTGATCTGCAAAGAAAACAACCTCAACGAACTGATCGGAGGAATTCATCTGATCGGATATAACAAAGCAATTCAGCTAGCTTTTGGAAAGATTGAGCAGAATCAGGTGGTATCCAGCTGGAAGGATGCCCTTACAAGTTCAGTTTTGCTAAACGGAATCTCCCCACATATACAGGTTCCTAAATTTGGATGCTTTATTGACAAAAGAAGTTATAAAATAACCCAGGATGTCGATAAGGTTTTGCAAAATATCTGGTCGATCGGAGGGATACGGGGATGGTATCATGCCAATTGGCTTTGGGAAATCCGAGGTGCCATGGACCGGCTTACCGGTGGAGTGGGGTTGCGCAGGGGGAGAAAAAATCCAATGGAAATCTCAGCAGGTGAATCGCTCGATTTCTGGCGAGTTTTAATGGCCAATAAATCGGAGAAACGGCTCCTTTTATATGCCGAAATGAAACTTCCGGGAGAAGCCTGGCTGGAATTTAAAATTGTCAATGAGAATGAAGTGATCCAAACTGCAACCTTTAGGCCTCTGGGAGTCTGGGGAAGACTCTACTGGTATTCCGTTCTCCCGTTTCACGGATACATCTTCAAAGGGATGATCAAGGCAATTGCAACCAAGGAATACATCAATAATCATTAAATCAAAAATTAAACAAATGGCGGTATATACATTTCGAAAAACCCAATTTATCCCAACATCAATTGACCTGGTTTGGGATTTTATCTCATCACCACACAACCTCAAGAAAATCACACCTGCCTCTATGGGATTTGAGGTTATTACGCGCGACCTGCCCAAAAAAATGTATGCCGGGATGATCATCGCATACCATGTCAGACCGTTGATGGGAATTAGAACAACCTGGGTAACGGAAATCACCCATATAAATGAGTTGAAATATTTCGTTGATGAACAACGTTTTGGTCCCTACACGATGTGGCATCACCAGCATCTGATTGAACCCGTTGAAGGGGGGGTTATGATGACCGACATTATTGATTATCAACCTCCCATGGGATTCCTCGGGGCGATTGCAAACTCCCTGATTATCAGAAAAAAACTGGAAGAAATTTTTTTGTTTAGAAAAACCAAACTGGAGGCTTACTTTGGCATACAATAACCCTAAATTAAAACGTAAAAAAAATTAACTTTTCGCACAATAATTGCAATAATTTAACGATTTTAGCACTCTATTAAACGAAACTGACGCTGCATGTTTCTGGAGCAGGGAAATGAAGGGAGAAACGATATTGGCAGATGGATTGCCATGATAATCGTGGCTGTAATAATTTCTCAGTTTATCGGTGCCATACCATTACAAATCACCATTTTTCTGAAGATGGCGGAGAACCCGGAGCTTCAGCCCAATCCGGACAATCCCCTTGATCTGGCAGCTTATGACATCTCTCCGATATCCGGATTCGCCCTGATGATCATCCCTTTTGTCTTCGGATTGGTCGCTCTATTGGTTCTTATGAAGCCAATCCATGAAAGAGGGATGCTGTCGGTTTTGACAAGTCATCCAACCTTTCGCTGGAAAAGATTTTTCTGGGGAGCTAAAATCTGGTTTCTGTTGCTCGTTATTTATGCCATTTTCGCCATAATAACCGGATTTCAAAAGGTAGAATTACAATTCAATCCGATACTATTGCTTCAACTCACGCTGATATCTCTCCTGTTGATTCCACTTCAGGCAGGGTTCGAGGAGGTTTTTTTCAGGGGTTATCTTATGCAGGGATTTTCCCGGATATTAAAATACAAATGGTTAACTTTGGCGGTCACCTCCCTGATTTTTGGGGGACTACATTTTTTTAATCCTGAGGTTAAAGAATCTGGTGCCTGGATCACCCTCCCGCAATATATCTGGTTTGGGATTGTTTTTGGGATCTGCACCATTATGGATGAAGGAGTTGAACTGGCCTGGGGGGTTCATGCCATAAACAATATTTTCTTATCCATATTTTTCACTCAGGATTCAAGTGCGTTGCAAACACCGGCATTATACCGGATCACTGCCTTTAATCCGCTGTTTGATCTATTTATAATCATCATAATATCTGCATTTTTCATCTATATTGCCCGGAAAAAACTAAATTGGCCTGAATGGAACATTTTACTGTCCAAAATCGAAACAACCTCCGGTAGTGAGGAAGAGATTTCAGGTTATCCACAGGATGAGTACGAGGAAAACGATTGAAAATTTACCCTTCTGATTTCAACCATCAGAAATAAAATAAGTAGAAATTTAACCTATTGGAGCTATGGAATTATTTTCAGCAAACGATGTTTCGAAAACCTATGCCAGTCAACAGGCCCTGACCAATGTTTCTATCGCCGTTGATGAAGGTACTATTTTCGGCCTTCTGGGGCCAAACGGAGCCGGTAAAACAACCCTGATCCGGATTATTAACCAGATCACTGCCCCCGACAGCGGATCAGTTTGGTTTGATGGCCGAAAGCTCAAACCGGAGGATATCAGCCAGATTGGATACCTTCCCGAAGAACGCGGCCTCTATAAAAAAATGAAAGTTGGCGAACAGGCACTCTATCTGGGACAATTGAAAGGACTCTCACGCAAGGAGGCGATGAAAGAACTTAAAATCTGGTTCGAGAAATTTGAAATCACAGCATGGTGGGACAAAAAGGTGATGGAACTCTCAAAGGGGATGCAGCAAAAAGTGCAATTCATCTGCACCGTTCTTCATAAACCAAGACTGCTGATTTTTGACGAACCTTTTAGTGGTTTCGACCCCATCAATGCCGATATGATAACACGTGAGATCCTGCAGTTGAGAAAAAATGGTGCCACCATCATCTTTTCAACACATAATATGGAATCTGTTGAACAGCTTTGTGATCATATTGCACTTATCGATAAATCGAAAAAAATCCTTGACGGCCCGACAAAACTAATCAGGGAACAGTATAAATCGAACATATACGACATCTCCTACCGCGGTATTTTTGACATAAACACCCATGACATTGCCAGCAAATACACAATTCTGAATCACCAGGAAAATGGAACAGGGAACAGGCTTAGCATTCAATATCCCGATGGGAGCAACTCGAGGGAACTGATCAAAGATCTGATCGAACAGGTTGAGATTATTTCATTCAATGAGGTAATCCCCAGTATGAATGAAGTATTTATTAAAGTTGTAAAACAAAATTCCTAAAAACCCGAACTATGAATAAGATATTACTGATCATTCAAAGGGAGTATACAACCCGTGTTCAGAAAAAATCGTTTATTATTCTCACCCTGCTTATGCCCATTCTGATGTCGGCAATGATGTTTCTTCCAGGGTATTTTATGTCTATGGACGACGAACAAACCCGCACAATCGCAGTTTATGACGGCTCTTCGGTTTTTCTGGGGAGATTGGAGAGTTCTGAATTCACAAAATTCAAATATGTACCCAAAGAGGAGTATCAAATAATAAAAAACGACCTGAAAAAATCGAATTATTACGCACTCCTGGTTATAGAACCTAATTTTCTGAAAACCAAAACAGTGCAAATATTATCAGAGAGTAATATTCCCTGGGATGTCAAATCTCAGATTCAGGATAAAATTCAGGGTGTAGTCGAAAAAGATAAGATGGCAGAGGTAGTACGCCAGACCGCAATCCCCGATCTGGAACAGAAAATAGCAGCTACAAAAACCCATATCAATGTCGATACCATTAAGATTGGAGTTGGTGGAGAGGCTAAAAAAACCTCCACCGAGATCGGAATGGTTCTTGGCTATATCTTTGGTTTTATGATTTATATATTTATATTTGTTTATGGCACCATGGTGATGCAGGGGGTTATGGAGGAGAAACAAAGCCGAATTGTGGAGGTGATCATTTCCAGTGTGAGACCATTTCAACTGATGATGGGAAAAATCGTTGGGATCGCTCTGGTCGGACTGACTCAATTCGCATTGTGGGTGATTTTAGCAGCAGTAATATTTTCTGCCTCTAAAAGTTTCTATCCGGGAACCGCAAAGGCAGAGCAAATCCAAAACATTATGACTCAAAGTCAGGATGCTGTCCAACAGGCTGCGCCACAAATGGACAAGATGCAGGATATCTTCTCCATGATCGGAACAATCAATTTTCCCTTGCTGATCAGCTGTTTTATCTTCTTCTTTATCGGGGGATATCTGCTTTACAGCTCGATGTTTGCCGCAGTCGGCTCTGCTATTGATGCCCCGGAGGATGCCCAGCAGTTTATGCTTCCTATAACGCTCCCAATTATTCTCTCCATCATGGTGATGATGAGTGCGATAAAAAATCCGGAAGGGCCTGTTGCATTCTGGTTTAGCATCATTCCGTTCACCTCACCCATCGTAATGATGGCCCGGATACCTTTCGGAGTACCAGCCTGGCAATTGGCTTTGTCGATGATTCTGTTGGTAGCCACATTTGTCGGTATGGTTTGGGTTACCGGAAAAATATACCGAACAGGAATTCTTATGTACGGGAAAAAACCATCCTGGAAAGAGATTGGAAAATGGCTGATGTACAAATCATAAAAAACCAAGAGCATGACCTTACTCCTAATCCTGGCTTTTATTTTCGGGTACACATTAATAGCCTTTGAGCAGGCCATTCAAATAAATAAATCTGCTATAGCCTTGATAACAGGAGTCCTCTGCTGGACAATTTACAGCTTCTTTTCACCTGATCAATTAATTATCAATGAGCAATTAACAAAACACCTGGGGGAAATATCAGGTGTTTTGTTCTTTCTCTTAGGTGCTATGACCATCGTAGAAATGATCGATTCTCACGACGGATTTGAAATAATTACTACCCGCATTTCACAAACAGATAAACGAAATTTTCTCTGGATTATTGCATTGACAACCTTTTTTTTATCGGCAGTTCTCGACAATCTGACAACCGCCATAGTGATCGTTTCGTTATTACGCAAACTGATAAAAAACCCAAAGGATCGACTGTTTATTGCTGGAATTGTAGTAATTGCAGCAAATGCCGGCGGTGCGTGGACACCAATTGGGGATGTTACCACCACGATGCTTTGGATTGGAGGACAGATTACAACTGTAAATATTATTCTTAAACTTTTTTTTCCAAGTCTGGTATGCCTTGTCGTGCCACTGCTTGTTGCCTCAGTTAACTTCAGAGGGAATATTTCAAAACCTTCGGTTGTAGTCTCCAATAATCCCCGGACAGTTTCTTCATTCGAACGATCAATCGTTTTTTTTTCAGGCATTTTAATCTTAATTTTAGTACCTGTTTTTAAGACTGTTACTCATCTCCCACCCTACATGGGGATATTGGGAGGATTAGGCCTGCTTTGGGTGATTACAGAAATCATTCATGGCAGAAAAGAGGAGACTATTAAACATGCCTATTCTGTTGTTCAGGCGCTGCGTAAAATTGATACGGCAAGTATCTTATTCTTCTTCGGCATTCTTGTTAGTATTGCGGCACTTGAATCCTCAGGAATTTTAACCGCTCTGGCACAATGGATGACCGATGAGATTGGGAATATAAATGTCGTTGTTATATCGCTTGGTATCCTTTCATCGGTGGTTGATAATGTCCCCTTAGTTGCGGCAGCGCAGGGGATGTATAGCCTGGCTCAATTTCCTGCAGATCACTATTTCTGGGAATTCCTCGCCTATTGCGCCGGAACAGGTGGAAGTATCCTAATAATCGGATCGGCAGCTGGTGTTGCGGCGATGGGAATGGAACGGATTGATTTTTTCTGGTATTTGAAAAAAATCAGTTTACTGGCTGTGCTGGGCTACTTTTCGGGTGCCATTGTATATATCTTGCAGCACCAGTTGTTGGGAATATAAAACAGATTAAATACGGATAAAGGATAAATGACAATAAACAATAAACAATCGAACCGATACGCCCTGATCGATCTTGGAACAAATACATGCAATTTACTGATATCAAATATCTTAACAAACGGTCAGTCAGAAACAATTTATGACCGGAAACTTCCCGTCAAACTGGGAAGGGGTGGTATTCAAAAGGATATACTCCTTCCCGATGCTATCGAAAGGGGATTAACAGCCTTACAAAATCACGCCAAAACAATCCGCTCATTTGAAGTCGAAAAAATTAAAGTAATTGGCACATCGGCTTTAAGGGGAGCTAAGAATCAGGATTTGTTTATTGAAAAGGTGAAAAATTTACTGGGATGGGAGATTGAGATCATCTCGGGAGAGTTGGAGGCCGAATTAATATTCAGAGGAGTCTCACTTTCATTACCGGAAGATATCGGGAAATACCTGGTTGTGGATATCGGTGGAGGGAGTATTGAATTTATTCTGGCACAGAACAAAGAAATACTTTGGAAAAGAAGTTTTAATATTGGGATCGCCAGGGCCCTTGAAACGGTTCGAATGTCAGATCCTGTCACTCCGGTTGAAATCGCTGCCGTTGAAGCGTGGTTCGATGAACATCTTCAGGAGCTATGGGATGTTTGCAAACATCATCAACCACAAATACTTGTCGGATGTTCAGGTGCATTCGACACTTTTATGGATATCTACGAAAAAGAAGAACCCGATTTAAAGATCAGAAAGGTTTCAGAATTTCCACTGGCGGCTTATCAGCAAATTCATAGTCAACTTATAAAATCAGATCATCAAACAAGAGGCCAAATGCAGGGAATGGATAAAATGCGGGTGGAAATGGTAGTCATTGCCTCTGTATTCACAAATTTCATCCTCCAAAGATTACCTGTCAGGCAGCTTATACACACCCACAACTCCCTAAAAGAGGGTGCTCTGGATTGGTTCATTGCTAACGGATTATAACGTAAAAAGATGGTAAAAATATTAGTCATTGACGACGAAAGAAGTATACGAAACACCCTAAAAGAGATCCTGGGGTTTGAAGGCTATACCGTTGAGTTGGCTGAAAATGGAATTCAAGGCCTTGATTTGGTGAAAAATACAGATTTCGATATCATTCTGTGTGATATTAAAATGCCTGAGATGGATGGGATTGAAGTGCTTGAAAAGATCCTCGCACTTAAACCCGAAACCACTGTAGTGATGATATCGGGTCACGGAAATATCGATACAGCGGTAGATGCTATTAAGAAGGGGGCCTTTGACTTCATTGTTAAACCACTCGATTTAAACCGATTACTGATAACCATACGAAATGCAGGTGATAAAACCCTCCTTGTAAAAGAAACCCATGTCCTAAAACAACGGATTTACAAACAGTACGAAATAATCGGAGAGTCTCCACCGATCAGGAAAGTACTTGAGATGACTGACCGTGTAGCACCCACCGATGCAAAAGTATTGATAACAGGAGCAAATGGAACAGGAAAAGAGCTCGTTGCAAGGCGTCTTCACCAATTATCTGCCCGGTCTGAAGCCCCATTCATCGAAGTTAACTGCGCCGCCATTCCGTCAGAATTAATTGAAAGTGAATTATTTGGACACGAAAAGGGGGCCTTTACTTCAGCAATAAGACAACGGAAAGGAAAATTTGAGCAGGCAGATGGAGGTACACTATTTCTGGATGAAATTGGTGATATGAGCTATTCTGCTCAATCAAAAGTGTTGCGCGCTTTGCAGGAAAATATTATCACACGTGTTGGTAGCGACAGTCCCATTAAAGTAAACGTAAGGGTGATCGCAGCGACAAACAAAGAGCTTGCTGAGGAGATCAAAAATGGCCATTTCCGTGAAGATTTATACCATCGGTTAAGTGTAATTCTGATCAATGTTCCTTCGCTTGAAAGCCGCAAAGAGGATATCCCTTTATTAGCCAACTATTTTATAGAACAAATATGCAGTGAATATGGCCAACCACCTAAAGAAATTGATGATGACGCCATTGAGGAGCTGCAAAGTCATCAGTGGACCGGAAATATCCGCGAGTTTCGCAATGTAATCGAGCGATTAATTATCCTGTGTAACAAAACAATTACCCGCGAAGACGTAATACTTTACGCACCCACGGGGGCTGCTGCCAATGAAAAACCAAGCTGATTTTTCGCTCCGGATTGTAACCCCTGTTTTACCCCAATTTAATCGCGAAATAAAACGACGATTTCGCGAAGAAAAAAAAGGCGGTTAGGGGAATATTTGCAGCCATTTCAAAAAAAAATCCCGGTGCAATTAAAATGAGTTAACAAATTAATTCTTACATTTATATTATATCCATCTCAAAACCTTATAGTTACATTTATTTTAGTTATGAACAATTGTTAATAATCACGGTTAATTTATCGTTGATACAAAGTTGAAACAAAAAGCTCAGAATAGTTGCATTCGGGCTCTTTTCTGTTGTATATTTGATCTATCAGGTAAGCGATAAAAGGTTACTCTGAAGTAGTGGAGACGGGGAGAGACTCTTAGCTGAGTATAGAAGCGGATCATTCAAACCTTCGGGTTTGCACAACGGAAGGGTCAGAGGTTGGACGAAAGGAGGTGATCCGATCGAACAATCAACCGGAAATAACGCCAGTCGTTCATTAGAAGGTTGAGTTTAAGACCGAATAAAAAAAAGGCGAAAGTCATTTATAATAACTCGGGGAAGAGGAAAACTGAAAAGCCAGTACTATCCATGCAGATAAAGAACCAATCGAAAGAGAGGAACCGCCCTGTATGCTCAAAACACTCCGTCCGGGAAGGTTAACCGCAAGGAAAACCGAAGGGACAGCCCGAAGATAATGCCTTAAACAGCAGAATCTGAAAGCGATGGGTTGCAGGATTAATCAACACTATGCGCAAGCAGAATGAAGATCAAATTGCAGCCAGCCATCATAACAGTAGCCTGACGCCACAAATGAAGCAATTCATGAGCGACGAAATGGGAACAACTTGAAAGAGTAGTTCCCATTTGTGTTTTTATGCATCCCTGAATTTTACCCTCTTCGTCCCGACCACACTAAAGGGTCGATAACTGGTTCATGATCAATTTTAAAAGTCTTAAGTATTAATTTTGAATAACAAATTGCTTATTCAGAAACTAGAAGATGATCAGACCTCCTTATCTTTATAAAGTTCCGCAGGATTCGAAATAGCGAGCTCATAGAGAAAATCACCAATTTTTTCGGTAACTACCTTAAAAAAAGCCTCCCCTTTTTCGGATGTCGCAAGAGCCGGATTTCCAATACCTGTATCTTTGGTCACCCTTGTCCACTGCCGTTCGGCCCATGCCCAACCCTGGTTAAGAGCTTCAATACTAAAAATGCGTGCCTTACCATCACCCGCCTCTACTAATGGAAGGACAAGCTCCGGTGTTAAATACATCATAAAACTGGTCTCAACCTCGCCTGCATGTTCACCCATATCCTCAAAAATCTCCTGCGCCCCCGGAATTTTAAACCAATGGACCTGACAAATAAACATTTCAGGAAAAAGCAGATTCAATTCCCGGATCATCTGTCTGAAATCGTTACCACCGTGCGCATTAAGAATGACAAATTTACGAATGCCCTGACGATTTAAAACGGTAATCAGATCCTTTAAAATCATCATCTGAGTACCTGGATTCAGGTTCATGTCGAGTTTCACATCGGGTTGTCCGGTATTTACACCAAAAGGAATAGCCGGCAGAACGATAACCCTCCCTCCACGATCACAAGCCAGGGCAGTTGCTTTGGCCGAAATACGTTCGGCAATAATATTATCGGTTCCGTACGGCAGATGATAATTATGAGCCTCTGTGGCTCCCCATGGTAATACAGCTACCTGGAAATCAATTTGCTTAACAGATTTCCAGTTTGTTTCATTCAGAATATAAGATCGCATATATATAGTTTTTTGAAAACATAAAAATAATAAAACTAAGAGAGAAACAACCCCATTGAATTTCTCATCCGATATATTATCTTTGAATAATCATACTCACGATAATCGTATCCAACCCTTATTATGATCATCCAGATTTATCAGGTCGATGCATTTACTGACCAACTATTTGGCGGCAATCCGGCTGCGGTGTGTCCCCTGGATCACTGGCTTTCGGACGATTTGCTTCAACAGATTGCCGCAGAGAATAACCTTTCCGAAACAGCCTTCGTGAAAAAGGGTGATCACAATTTCCAGATCAGATGGTTTACCCCTTTGGCAGAGGTTGAGCTGTGCGGACATGCAACCCTTGCAGCAGCACATGTACTCTTTAACCATCTCCATTTTAAGGGGAACAGATTAGTTTTCGAATCAATTTACAGCGGAATTCTTGAAGTCACAAGAACTAAAGATTGGCTTACATTAAATTTCCCCATCGATCCGGTGGCCCCCGCCTTGCCACCCGAACACCTTTTTGAGTCATTAGGAAAGAGACCACTTGAAATCTGGAAAGGGAAAACGGACTACCTTCTATATTACCTGTCACAGGAAGATATTGAGGAGATCGCACCCGATTTCGGAAAACTTAAAAAAATTGAGGCTCGCGGTATAATAATTACGGCCCCCGGATATGACTGTGATTTTGTATCGCGTTTTTTTGCACCCAGGGTTGGCGTCAACGAAGATCCGGTAACGGGATCTGCACACACCTCACTGGTCCCATTTTGGGCTCGCCGGATGGATAAAACCAAGTTTGAAGCTCGCCAGCTTTCAGCAAGGGGAGGTTATCTTGCATGTCAACTTGCGGAAGATCGGGTACTGATTTCAGGTCAGGCAGTCACATATCTGACAGGCACAATTCACCTTCCACTTATTAATTTTGAATCATAATACATCAACAAATATCACCATTCAACTCGTTCTATTAACTAAAACAAAAGCTAAAAATGAAAATTAATGTTCTGAAAAGATCGCTTCTGGTTCTCATGCTGATTAGTTCACTGTCAGGATTTTCAGAAGTTTCACTCCCGCCATTTTTCAATTGCAACATGGTGCTACAACAGGGAATTGCAATACCTGTTTGGGGCTGGGCCTCACCGGGAGAGAAGGTGACAGTCACCCTGGATAAAAATGTGGTAAGTACCCGGTCCGGAAAAAACGGAAAGTGGAGGGTTGATCTCCCGAAAATGAATTATGGGGGCCCTTTTAAGATGACCGTAAAAGGGAAAGATCTCCATACCTTTGGGAATGTCATGATTGGAGAGGTGTGGGTATGCTCAGGGCAATCGAATATGGAATTTAAAGTATCCTCTGCAAAAAATTCTGCCCAAGAGATCGCTTCAGCCAACTATAAAAACATCCGGTCATTTACGGTTAAAAAAAGAGTATCCAAGGAGCCACAGGAGAACCTCGAGGAGGGTGAGTGGTGGGAGTGCTCGCCTCAGACGGTTGCCGATTTCTCGGCAGTGGGTTATTTCTTCGCAAGAAACCTCTATGAAAAACTGAATATTCCAATTGGAATAATCCATACCTCCTGGGGCGGAACAGTAGCCGAAACCTGGATGAGCCCTGAGGCAATTGCAGCAGATCCCGACTTCTCAGAGCTGCTCGGAAAGCTTAAGGCTGTAGATAATGTAACAAAAGTTAATCCAAACGATTACCCTACGCTACTCTACAACGGGATGCTATATCCTATTATCCCATACGGAATAAAAGGTGCAATATGGTACCAGGGAGAATCGAATGCATCACGGGCACAACAATACAAGCGGGTTTTTTCTAATCTGATTAAAGATTGGCGTACCAAATGGGGCGAGGGGAATTTTCCGTTCCTGTTTGTTCAACTCGCCAATTTCAAGAAAGCCGTTGCAGAACCGGCAGAAAGCGAATGGGCAGAATTACGTGAGGCACAAACCCAAACCCTGAAACTCGAAAATACAGGAATGGCCACCATTATTGATGTTGGCGATGCCATTGACATCCATCCAACGGATAAACAAACCGTAGGATACAGACTCTCACTTGCCGCACGAAAAATTGCTTATGGAGAAAACCTAATATACACAGGTCCAACCTATCAGAGTATGAAAAGTGAGAATAACAAAATCCTGATCACGTTCGATCATGTAGGTAAAGGACTTAAAATAACCGATAAATATGGCTATATCAACGGATTTACTATCGCGTCAAAGGATGGTGAATTCAAATGGGCTAAGGCCACCCAGGTCGGCAACAATCAGGTGATGTTAACCAATGAGGCCGTGGATAATCCCTCCGCTGTGCGCTATGGATGGGCTGACAATCCCGACGACCTGAACTTATATAATTCGGAAGGACTACCCGCCAATCCTTTTAGAACCGATACACGACCAGGCAAAACAAAATAAACTTTCATAACAACGGGGGTGAAACAACAGCCCCTGTTGGCATGAAAGTTTATAAAATAAATTAATTGTCAAAGCCTAATAAATCATTTCAATAACTATAATCGAAAATATTACTCGAGTAAAAAAGGCCATAATCTTCCGGAAAGCATTGCACTTTCCCAGATCTTAAATGGCTTACCCGAAAGTGCCAGCCCGTACTCTTCAACGCCCTGAGCAAAACTAACTCCCTTCTTAAAAAGCCAATACAGATGGCTTTCAAATAATTGAGCGGAGGTAATCTTTCTATTCATGATCACAGCCAGAT
The DNA here is from genome assembly GCA_947475715.1 of Prolixibacteraceae bacterium. Taxonomy (GTDB): domain Bacteria; phylum Bacteroidota; class Bacteroidia; order Bacteroidales; family Prolixibacteraceae; genus JAAFHB01. Next base: position 55,725 of record CANJNY010000005.1, on the reverse strand, counting down.
CAAAAAGATCTTTGCGAAGAATAGTATCTGAAATTGGAAGGTGCCTATCCTTATGTAAAACGGTTTCCTGATCCTGCAATTTACTCAATACCTTATAAAATAACCGGTAATTTTCATACTGAATTTTATACGTATGAGACTTACCTGTCAACTTCCGGGTAAAATTAAAAAGCAGATAATCAGGCTTTTTCATGAATTGCCCCGATTTAATCTCCAAAGCTTCTTCAACCGTTAAACCATAATTATAAAGCAGGAAAAGAATAATGCGCTGCCGATCAGACTCACACCTGCTCATTAAGGTCCGGATCTCTTCCGGAGAAAAATAATCATTCATAATTATTTTTAATTAAATAATACTGCCCTGGATATAAAATTTCAGAATAGACTAAAGACTAATTCAAATTAATTCCGAAACAACTATAAATTGCACACTATGAATCACACCAAAGTCCGGAGGTTGAACTTTTCTCTGTCTATTGCCTTACAAATATAATCTTTTTATTATTCAATTAAAAAAATCTGACCTAAAACTATCTAATTAAGGAATATAATAAACGGATCTCCTCTGCCCAAATGGTATCATCAGGAGTTTCGAGGATTATAGGCATGTTATCAAAGTGAGAATCGTTCATGATCAATTCAAAAAGTTCCATTCCGATGAAACCCTGACCAACGCTATGGTGCCTGTCAACCCGCGTGGCAAGTTCCTTTTTCGAATCATTTAAATGAATAGCCCGAAGGTAATTCCATCCAATAATTTCACTGAATTTGCCAAAAGTCTGCTCAAAAACCTCTTTGGTGCGTAAATCATACCCTGCTGTAAAGGTATGGCAGGTATCAATACATACGCCAACCCTCGTTTTATCCTCAACCTGACTGATAATCTCTGCAATCTGATCAAATGCAAATCCCATATTAGTCCCCTGCCCTGCCGTATTCTCTATTACAGCGATCACACCCGTTGTTACATCCAGGGCGATATTAATTGATTCTGCGATGCGTCTCAAACATTCAGAGGGTGTAATTTTATTTAGGTGACTACCCGGATGAAAGTTCAACATCTTAAGCCCCAATTGTTCGCAACGGGTCATCTCGTCATTAAATGCTTCCCTCGACTTGGAAAGACCTTCCTGTTCAGGATGCCCAAGATTTATCAAATAACTGTCATGAGGCAGAATCATCTCGGGAAGAAACCCATGATCAGAACAATTCTTTTTAAAGGCTGCAATACTTTTATCAGTTAATGGTGATGCATTCCATTGTTTTTGATTTTTTGTAAATAACGCAAAAGCTTGCGCACCAATCTCTTTTGCATTTAATGGAGCATTCTCGACTCCTCCGCCAGCACTTACATGTGCACCGATATATTTCATCTGAAAATTGATTATAGTTGATTAAAATAAATTAATTTCAAGCATAAACTAAATTACCACAAATATGGAAATAAAAAACGATTAGAAGACCAAACTATCTTTAGCATCATATAAATAGTTTGAAAAATAATTACATTCGCAAGATAAATTAACCCAAACAAAACTAATAATATGAAAAACAGATTAATCCTACTTGTTTGCTTATTCTCACTGGGTATCCCCCACTTATTGACAGCAAAAGAGGTTAAAGAAAAATCCGATTCTGTCGGGACTAAAACCGGCTGGAACTTTGGGGCAATACCCACAATTACCTTTGATACCGACCAGGGATTTCAGTACGGAGCAGCAGTTAATTTCTATAACTTTGGTGACGGAAGTGCATTTCCCAAATACAAACACTCGCTCTATTTCGAAATCTCCCACTTCACCAAAGGGAGCGGAATCTACCGCTTTTATTACGATTCAGAATCTCTGCTTCCCGGAATCCACGTAACCACAGACCTGAGTTATTTACCCGATGAGGCTTATGACTTTTATGGATTTAATGGATATGAATCGGTATTAAACAAGAGTTGGGAAAAACAAACCAGTGCAGACTATAAAACCCGGATGTTCTATAAATATCAGCAGAAGTTATTCCGTTTTAAAACCGATTTACAGGGTAAATTTACCGGATCGAAGTTTGGCTGGATCTTTGGAGTTAATCTGCTGAACTATCGCACTGCATCGGTTGATATCAATAAATTAAACAAAGGATTAAGTAGTGCCGATAAGTTACCACCTGTTAATGACAAACCCGGCCTCTATGAAAAATATATCGATTGGAAATTAATCCCGAAAGAAGAGGCCAATGGAGGGTTTATTCCCGAAATTAAGGCTGGAATTGTTTACGATACCCGCGATAACCAACCCAACCCGATGAAGGGGGTTTGGACAGAGGCTGTAATCGTCACTGCGCCTCAATTTTTAGGTGCTGAAAGCGGTTTTTCAAAGTTTTCATTTACTCACCGGCAATACTTTACCCTCATTAAGGATGATCTTTCATTCGGCTACAGGGTGAACTGGCAGCAAACTCTTAGTGGCCATGTTCCGTATTATTATCAACCACAAATAGTTTCCTCGGTTATGACGGGATCGTCATCAACCGGATTGGGCGGAGCTAAAAATCTGCGGGGAGTACGCAGGAACAGAGTTGTTGGAGATGGCTATATTCTTGGAAACCTGGAATTAAGATATAAATTCTACCGGTTTAAGATGATCCGGCAAAATTTCTACTTAGCGGCCAACTCTTTTGTCGATTTTGGCCAGGTGACAAAAAAAATAGATATTTCTAATCTGCAACTACCCTCCTCGGTAGTGAGTTCTGAATATTTTAACAAAGGGGCAGAAAAACTCCATTCAAGTTACGGTGCAGGATTACGCCTTGTTATGAATTACAACTTTATTATCGCGATGGATTATGGGATCGCAACAAATAAACAAGATGGCGATTCAGGAGTTTACATCGGTTTAAACTATCTCTTTTAGTGGGGAGTGATTAGAATTCAATTACAAATCCCATACTGGGCAATATAGAGCCACTTGTATTTGGCAGTATCACCGGAATAGCAGACTGCCTGTTATTCCGGTCACTAGGATTTCCATAGGTGCCCGGATTATACGGTACACCTGCTGTGGTCGCAATCGAATTGTCTGGATTTCGTTTTAAGGTTAACCCCGGCTGAATAGGGTTTTTACTGTTATAAAAATTTTGAATATCCATGAAAAGATCAAGAGTAGCGTGTTTGAAATTCCATTTCTTGTCGATTCGAAGATCCGCTGCATTGAAAGCTGAAAGCCGTTCCGAATTAATTTTCCCATAATCTAGCACCGGCTGATTTGTAAATGGATAATTCTCGAGACTTTTGAATAGATCGTATGGTGTTGAGGGTGTTTTCCCCTGATAGCGAAAACGCAAACCTAGTTCCCAGTTTTTCGCAAACTTATACCCTCCTGTGAATGAAACCAACTGACGGTTATCCCATGCAGAAGGTATATATTTAGTTGGATCACTGCCTGTAAACAGACTGTAATAGTAGGTATAGGCCAGTATTCCGTAAATATGGCTCGTAAGTCTCTTTTGTAACATAAATTCGGCTCCATAAGTTTTTCCTCTGCCGTTGCTCGAAACTCTTTCATTTCCCAATACCCCAAAATCGCCGCCCAAGTTAGCCAAAGAGATCTCATTATTTACCGAAACAGGATAAGAGTTGTATCGCTTATAAAATCCTTCGAGGGTAATCCGAATCGAATTGGAGGGAAGCCATTCAAAGCCTGTTACCACATGATCCGACTGCGTATAATCATTTTTCCTGTTTACATACTGATCATTCTCCTGATAGCCAAGTATCGTATAGGGAAGTATTTTGTAATAGCGTCCCAAAGAAAAACTGGTATTAAATTCGGGAGTTATATTGTAAGTTACAGCAACTCTTGGAGCAAATGTATTTAGTACCTTATCGCCGTTTTGCGTGAAGCTGTTTCCATCGACACGGCTTCCTGCGGTTAGTAAAAGTTTATTATCAAATGCCCTTCTGTTGATTTGGAAAAATGCTCCATAGCGAAAAAACTGAAGGCTGGATGAAAAATCTGCCTTATAGCCTGCCCTTCGCTGAAAAGTTGAATTGGAATAATTGGAATAGATCAATACTGTTCCAAAACTACTCTGCCAGGAGCCCGCTGAATGATTAACATCCATCTTGAGCCGTGTCTCCTCCTCAAGGGAGCTGTAACGAAGAATTTGATTACTTTCATTTTGTGCTGCATTAGACTGATATTTACTTGCAGTATTAAATAATCGGTTATCACTCAAAGCCAATAAAAAATATCCCTTATCCATTGCGTGACGCCACGATGCCCCAACCGTATTTGATTGTTGACTGTTAAGTGGAATCTGATCGAGTATGGCCATCTTTTCAAGGGTAAGATCCTTTGGCTTGATGAAAGTAAAATTATCTATGGCCCCTATTCCAAGAAAATTAAATTCATTTTTAGTATTTGGCTTATGACTAATTTTATATTGATAATCCCAATAGTCGGGGATGAAGGGGAGATCAATTAACTGAAAGATAAGTTTTAAATAAGACCTTCTCACCGAGCCTATGAACGTAGTGGCTCCCCCTTTCTTTCCCAGAGGACCTTCTGTTGTAAGGGCTGCTTCACTGGCGCTTAACCTGAAATTACTCTGAACACGCTGCGGATTACCAGTTCGTTGCTTGAAAACCAAAACGCCGGAAAGCGGATTGTCATATTTTGCAGGAAATGCCGAAGTATGAAGCGTCACACTCTCAATAAACGAAACATTGAGCAAACCTACGGGGCCACCTGATGCACCCTGGGTTGCAAAATGATTGATCGAGGGTATTTCAATCCCATCCAGAAAATAAACATTCTCATTTGGAGCTCCACCTCTGATTATAATGTCATTACGAAATCCTACCGATCCCGAAACCCCGGGCAATGATTGCACGACCTTTGCCATATCAAAATTTGCTCCGGGATATTTTGCAATTTCATTGATACCCAGACTCTGAATCGAATTTACAGCACCGGCAGGTTTAAAAAAATTGGACTTGACCTCAACCTGAGCCAATTCATTCGCCGATTCCTGCAATTCGAAATTTACTTCCGAGGCGTTTCCTGTAGTCACCGGGATATCAAATTTCTGAACCCCTTTATACCCAAAAGCAGAGGCTTCAATAGTCCAGGCCTTTACAGGAAGTTTACTAATCCGGTAAAATCCGGTACTATCGGTCACCGCACCAAAATCTGATCCGACCACCCGGATTATAACATTTTCTATAGGGACCTGCGTATCAATGTTCCTTACGAATCCATTTAAAACTCCCTCCTGCTGGGCAGAAACCATCAGAAATCCAAAACAAAAGAGAACTGAGAGTATTGATTTTATCGTGTTCAAAATAATAATTTTTTGACTTATTTGACCTTATTGTAAAACATTCATTCAAAAACATGAAACAAAAAACAATCCATGATTGTTTATGTAATTTACGAAATTAAAATTGGAAGATATGATGATTTATCTAATTTTCACCTTATTGTTAAATCAATTAAATTCAAACAACCTTAAAGGCCATGATATTGACATTAAAGTCACGGGAGTAAATAATCAAAAGGGCGAGATCCTGGTTGCACTGTTTGATGCTCCCGAAGGATTTCCGCTCAATGCCACAAAGGCCATTAAATTGGCAAAGAGTCCGGCTCACCAGGGAGATGTTTTAGTGCATCTGCCTGAAGTTCCTCCGGGAAAATATGCAATTGCCCTTTTTCATGATGTTAACGGAGACGCTATACTGAATACAAATCTATTACATATCCCCAAAGAGGGGTACGGAGTATCAAATAATATCAGGAATAAATTTAGTGCTCCTGAATTTAAACAGGCTGTTTTTATGCATGACAGCTTAACCTCTTTAATCATATCGATAAACTATTAATTGATTTGCATTAATGTTAAAAAAGCAAAACATAGCGGTAATAGGTAGTGGATTTGGAGCTCTTTCTGCAGCGATCAGACTGGTTTCTCAGGGACATAATGTAACAATTTATGAAAAACTTGACAAACCGGGAGGCAGAGCCTATCAATATGAATTGAACGGATTTAAATTCGATGGTGGACCAACAGTTATAACTGCTCCCCATCAGTATGATGAACTTTTTGAGCTTGCAGGAAAGAAAAGGGAAGATTATCTAACATTTGTCCCGCTCGATCCTTTTTACCGGATTTTTAACGGCAATGGAGATCACTTTAACTACTGGAGAGATCAGGATAAAACGGAGCAAGAGATTGCACGTTTTAGTCCATCGGATATTCAAGGATACCGGATATTTCTGAATAAGATGAATGCGATCTTTGAATGGTTTCATCCTTTCACAGAAAAAAGCTTCTCTACACTCTTCAGTTTCCTGCGCATATTTCCTTATGTATTTAAAACCGGAACCTGGCGAAGCATGTATAGCTTTGCTTCAATGCATGTTAAAAATGATTTTATCCGAAAAATTCTCTCATTCCACCCCTTGCTTATTGGAGGAAATCCCTTTGACACCCCTTCTATTTATGGCTTAATTATCGGATTTGAGAAAGAATGGGGCGTACATTATTGTTTGGGCGGGACCGGTGCAATAGTGAATGCCCTTTGCCGGGTATTCGAAGATAGCGGTGGCACGATTAAACTTAATACCGAAGTATCGCGCCTTTTGATTGAAAAAAACAGGATTTCCGGTCTGTGTCTGGCCAATGGATCGGTCGTAAAAACCGACAGTGTAGTCTGCAATGGAGATATTGCTTTTTGTTATAAACACCTCATTCCGCATGAAAATCTCCCACGAGCATTAAATTTATGGCTAAATAATATACAATATAGTAATTCGTTGGTGGTGATCTATTTTGGCACGAAGAAAAAATATACCGACTCACGACTTTCTCATCACAACCTTATTTTAGGAAATGATTATAAGAAATTCATGAAGGATGTCTTTTCGAGAAAAAAAATGCCGCGTGAGCTTGGGCTTTATTTACACATGCCTTCCGCCACTGACCCATCGATCGCTCCAGAGGGTTGCGAATCTTTTTATGTCCTTTCGTTAGTCCCCAATTTGGATGGAAAAATAAAATGGGCTGAGATTATTGACGATTATACCGATAAAATACTCAACTTTTTGGAGGAGAATTACTTACCTGATCTGAAAGAAAATATTATTGTTCAACATACTGTCAGTCCTCTTCACTTTGCTTCTACACTCAATAGTTTCAAAGGAGCTGCCTTTTCGATTAAACCAAGTATGGCTCAGTCAGGATATTTCCGCCCCCAGGTGAAATCGAAATGGTTTAAGGATTTATACTTTGTTGGCGCAGGTGTCCATCCGGGAGCAGGTGTCCCCGCGGTGATGGCATCGGGTAAAATTGCAGCCGCTGACATTTCAGAAATAAATCAAATTTAAAATCAAAACGATATGGAATCCGCAAATTCAAATCGATCAAACTCTTTTTTTGAATTAGGGCTTAACCGTAATCAAAAGATTTATTCGTTAAATGATGTTCCCGTTTTAGGGAAGATCCCCGATTGGCTTAACGGAACATTTATCCGAAACGGCCCTGGAATGCTCAATTTAAAAAACCGAAGACTCAATCACTGGTTTGATGCCATGGGGGCTCTCCATAAATTTGAAATCAGAGATGGCAAAGTCGATTACAGCTGTAATTTTTTGGAATGTGACTCCTATCAGGCTGCCATCGGTACCGGGGATTTAAAATTTTCAGAATTCGCTACCGATCCGTGTAAGTCGATCTTTAAAAAAGTGCAATCTTATGTTTTTCCCTCTCTGCCAAATATGACGGATAACCCGAAGATTAGCGTCACTAAAATCGGGGAAAAGTGGATGGCTCTGGGGGAAACTCCCATGCAGCTGGAGTTTGACTCAAAAACATTACAAAAAATCGGTGTCAGCGAACCTGTCCCAGGTGCCTTTTCCTATAAAACAACTGCCCATCCCCATTTTGACAAACAACATGCCTTTAACCTTGTTGTTAAATTTGGGATGATCAGCTACTATCAGATCTATGACGTCGCAAATCCAGGGAGTAAACCACTGGCATCCATACCGGTTAAAAAACCGGCATATATCCATGGATTTGGTATGACAAAAAATTATTTCATCATTACCGCCGGCCCACTGGTTGTAGTACCAATCGAGTTACTGTTCTGGAAAAGACCCTATATTGAAAACCATAAGTGGCGACCGCAGGATGGAGCATCACTATGGGTGATCAATAAAAATAACGGAAAAGTAAAAGCTTACTATCAGACCGATCCGTTTTTTTGTTTCCACCATGTAAATGCCTGGGAGGAGGGAAATGAGATCGTAATGGATATCAATGCCTATGATGATGCATCTATTATTCAAAATTACTACCTGAGAGAGCTGGAAAAACCGGATAGCGAATTGTCTATTGGAACCATTCGTCGATTTCGGTTAAACCTTACCACAAAAAAAGCAAAGTCAGAGATTCTCTCAAATGCCTGTATTGAACTGCCTCGTATCGACTACAACCGGTACAATACAGAAAGTAATTATCAATTTACCTATGGTGTAAGTCTTCATCCGCAACAGCGGCAGGGATTTTACAATAGTCTGGTTAAGATAAATACGAAGACCGGTGAGAATACCTATTGGTTCCAGGAGGGTTGCTACCCTGGTGAACCGGTTTTTTACCCTTCACCAAAAAGCAAAAGTGATCAGGAAGGAATTTTGTTATCAATTGTGGTGGATACTGAATCATCCAATTCGTTTTTGCTGATTCTTGATGCCATCACGATGCTCGAAATTGCCCGGGCAGAACTTCCCGAGCCTGTTGTTTATGGATTTCACGGGGAATTTTTCCCCTCTGCATAAAGGCGATGAACGAATATAAATTTAAGCTAAATTTCAGAACAGAAGATTACAAAAAACAGTAAAAAGATTTACATACTACTGATATTTAAATTATCAGATAATAATTCAAGAATAAAAATCGACCTTATTGGTTGTATACAGTGTGCTTTAAACAGGAATCCAAAATTATCAGGAGGAATAAAAATGAATAAACTATTAGACAAACGATATATTGACTACCGCGAGAAAGTGAGAGAATTTTCTGAAAATGTGGTAAAACCATTTGCAATTACCCAGGATGAAAAAGAAGAATTCCCTGTCGATCTGGCACTTAAAATGGGGGAAGCGGGATTATTTGGAATTACCCTGCCTTCAAAATATGGAGGACAAGGATTAGATTACCTTTCATATATAATTGCTATTGAAGAACTTGCCCGTGTTGACAGTTCCCCTGCGGCCACAATTGCAGCACATAATTCACTGGGAATTACCCCCATTTATACGTATGGAACTGAGGAGCAAAAGGCTAAATACCTTCCAGGACTCTGTACCGGCGAAAAATTATGGGCATTTGGGTTAACCGAAAATAATGCCGGATCGGATGCTAAAGGGGTAGAAACAGAAGCCACTCTGGAAGATAACCATTGGATTATTAATGGATCTAAAATGTTTATTACCAATAGTTGTTCCTCAATCGCTACAGGAATTACAGTACAAGCTATTACCGGTTTAACAGATGGGAAAAAGGAGTTGTCAGCCATTTTACTTGACCGAACCACCGAAGGATATTCTACAACACCCATAAAGGGAAAATTAATGTGGCGCGCCGTTGATAATGGAAAACTAAATTTCGAAAATTGCCGCGTCCCGGAATCCAATATTCTGGGAAAACGAGGCGAAGGGATGAAAATAATGCTTTCCACTCTCGATGGCGGAAGGTTATCTATTGCTGCAATGGGGCTTGGTCTTGCCCAGGGAGCATACGAAATGGCTCTGAATTATGCTCAAAAGCGAAGACAGTTTGGAAAACCGCTGGCAGAATTCCAAATCACCTCTTTTAAACTTGCTGAGATGGCAATGAAAATTGAATTGGCAAGAAATACCCTTTATCATACCTGCCGCTTAAAAGAGGCGGGATTATCCTTTGGAAAGGAAGCTGCAATGTCAAAACTTTATTGCTCCGACATTGCCCGCGAAATTGCAGGGGAATCCCTTCAGATTCATGGCGGATTTGGATTTCTTCGCGAAAATCATATCGAACGGTTTTACCGCGATCAACGATTACTCTCAATTGGCGAAGGTACCTCTGAAATATTAAAAATGGTTATTGGAAGATACTTATATTAATATGGATTAAATCCTTTTGACCTTTTCCAGCACTTCTTTTCCCCTTTTTTCAATTGATCACTCAGTCGTATTCCTGCTGAACAGCCACCTTTTTCTTAAACATCTTTTTGTTTACAAGAAATATTCCGGCCAACACAATCATCGCACCTACAACCTCCTCGATGGTTAACTTTTCACCCAGTACCGGAATTGCAATCAATGCAGTAAATACCGACTGGCTCAACAAACTTACCGAGGCAATGGTGGAAGGCATATAGGCTATTGCATAATTAATAGCCAGCCAGCCACTTAACTGCGAAACCAAACCAAGTCCCACTAATGCCTCCCAGGTTGAAACTGAGAAACCAGTCAGTGGTTTGCCGGTAAATAATGCCAAAAGAAAAAGAACAATTGCACTCGACAACATAGAAATCATGGTAAAAGTCACATTATCCAGACGCTGCCTCCCTTTCCTCATAATCAGAAGATATATAGCATAAAACAGACTTGCAAGGATTGCAAAAAAATGACCTATACTCAATTCTGAATGATAAATCTGGTTAATTCCCACAATAATGGTTACGCCAAATAAAGCCACAGTTGTCCCAATCCAGAAAATACGGCCAGGCTTTTCTTTCAGAAACACTATCGCACCAATCCCTACCCACACAGGGGCCAGATTTGCAATTAAAGTTGATATGGCCGCCTTGGTGAGCATAATTGACAGATTCCAGACCGCAATATCAAACGCAAATATAACCCCGCACAAAACTGCAAGTGCAATAGATTTAAAATCAGTTGAGGAATGTTTCCGAAATAACCAGATAGGAACAACTCCGATAAATCCGATGAACATGCGATAAAAGGCGGAACTTAATCCTGAGATATCGGCAAGCTTAACAAAGATGGCTGACCACGAAATACAAAGAATTCCAAGAAATAAAATAAGGTAATTAAACCCACTGCTGCGTGACATAATTCTTATGTTTAGAGGTAAAGTCAGATGCCACAAGGTCATTTAAACCTTGCGCTATGAATGAGAATCTATTCATAAAAAAGCAGAGGAGGTGACCGGACAATATCAATTAAATAGTTAAAACATGCAAAGTTAGTGTTTGATCTGAGTTAATAAGGTTGAAATATTATATTATTAATGTTAAAATAATATTGAACACAAAATAGCAAACCAATCTAAGTTTAACTAAAGATTTCATGCGGATTAATGAAACCGGAAAGACCCCTTATCTGGAATAATTCCAGATAAACCCATGACAACCAGCACAATCCATTGTAATTCGAAATGAAATGATCCAGCTATTTATCCAACTGATTGTTAATTATATAATAATAGAATTCAAAACATTACACCCTAAAAACAGAAGGAAATCTCATTTTACCACCCGGTGCAGGTAATTGAATAAAACGATCTGAACGGAGAGGTTTTAACCATCAAATAAATGACTACCTTTGCGGCTCAAAATAAATAAATGCAAAATATTAGAAACATAGCTATTATAGCTCACGTCGATCATGGAAAAACGACGTTGGTTGACAAGATGATCATGGATTCGAACATCTTTCGCGGCAACCAGAATCCCGGTGAACTAATCCTCGACAACAATGATCAGGAGCGGGAAAGAGGAATTACCATTCTTGCCAAAAACGTTTCGGTGGTTTATAATGGGACAAAGATTAACATCATCGACACTCCCGGCCATGCCGATTTTGGCGGTGAGGTAGAACGGGTATTAAATATGGCTGACGGTGTACTTCTTCTTGTTGATGCTTTTGAAGGAACGATGCCACAGACCAGGTTTGTACTTCAGAAGGCAATCGCGTTGGGATTAAAACCTATTGTGGTGATCAACAAGGTAGACAAGCCAAATTGCCGGCCGGATATTGTTCATGAACAGGTTTTTGAATTGATGTATAGTCTGGACGCCACTGAAGAGCAGCTCGATTTTCCTACTATATATGGTTCAGCCAAACAAAACTGGATGAGCTACGACTATAAGATCCGGACAGAAAATATAACTGAATTATTTGATGCCATTATCGAGCATATTCCTGCCCCTACCGAAAACCCCGGAACGCCTCAGATGCTGGTTACCTCTTTGGACTATTCCCAATATGTAGGCCGTATTGCAATTGGCCGCATCCACAGGGGAGAACTTAAAGAAGGTCAGTTTGTAACTCTCGTAAAACGGGACGGAACAATAACTAAAACCAGAATAAAAGAGTTACATGTCTTCACCGGTTTAGGCCGCGAAAAAGTATTAAGTGCCAGCAATGGTGATATTTGTGCCCTTGTTGGAATTGAAGGATTTGAAATTGGCGATTCGATTTGTGATTTCGAAAATCCCGAACCACTTGAGCCAATCTCGATCGATGAACCAACAATGAGCATGTTGTTTACGATTAACAACTCGCCTTTCTACGGTAAAGAAGGAAAATTCGTAACCAGTCGCCATATTCACGACAGGCTTATGCGTGAGTTGGAAAAGAACCTGGCATTGCATGTTGAGACGACTGATTCTGCCGATGCATGGAATGTACATGGCCGTGGAGTGCTCCATCTTTCAGTATTGATCGAAACAATGCGTCGTGAAGGTTATGAAATGCAGGTTGGTCAGCCTCAGGTATTGTTCAAAGAAATCGATGGTGAAAGATATGAGCCAATCGAGATGCTGCACATCGACCTTCCCGAAGAACTCAGTGGAACTGCGATTGATCTTGTAACCCGCCGTAAAGGTGAGATGCTTAATATGGAGAAAAAGGGTGACCGTATAAACCTTGAATTTAATATCCCATCCCGGGGAATTATTGGGTTACGTACAACCATGATGACCTCTACACAGGGTGAAGCAGTTATGGCTCACCGGTTTATAAAATATGACAAGTATAAAGGTCCTATCGAAAACCGTTTAAACGGATCATTAATCGCAATGGAAACGGGTACCGCTTTTGCTTATGCCTTAAATAAACTTCAGGATAGAGGAAAATACTTTATTGATCCTCAGGACGAGATTTACGAAGGACAGGTTGTTGGAGAGAGTAGCCGTGAAGGTGACCTTACAATGAACCTGACAAAATCCAAAAAGCTCACCAATATGCGTGCATCAGGTTCTGATGACAAGGTTAGACTTGCACCACCAATAAAGTTTAGTCTTGAAGAGGCTCTGGAATATATTCAGAAAGACGAATATGTGGAAGTAACCCCAAAGTCGATCAGAATCCGTAAGATTCTTTTAAACGAAGGCGACAGAAAACGCTCCTCGAAAAGGTCAGAATAAACCCTGCTCATAATATTATAGCCCTTAATTTGAAATTGAATTCAAATTAAGGGCTATTTCTTTGACCTAAAAAATAACCTCCGTTAAGATTTAGTTGTATTGAATAAACTGCTACTTATTTACCAAAATCCGGGATAAAAGCCACTGCTTTGCCTTCTCATTCTGCTCAGGATATTGCCAATGGCCTGTTTCCTGCATAATAAAAAGCTCCTTAGGGGCAGTTATTGAGTTATATGCCGAATACATGGATGTGGGAGGACAAACCATATCATTAAAGCCCCACGAATAAAAACCCGGTATCTTAACAATTCTGGCAAAATTGACCACATCATAATATTTCGATGTCTCAATCTTCTCCTTTATTGCAATCTTCTGATCACGAAACATTTGAGGCCATCCCCCGGCACGGTTCGAAAGGTATCCTGTAAGGTCACATAGGGCAGGATAAAAAGCTGCAAGATATTTAACCCGTTGATCAAGTGCAGCAGTAACAATGGAAAGAGCCCCGCCCTGACTTCCACCCGTCACTGCAAGGGTTGATCCGTCAAATTCAGGCAACGAATAAATAAAGTCAATCGCTCTGACACACCCAACATAAACCCGCTTGTAATAATACTTGTCACGATCGTCAAGATTAAAAAACATATATCCGTCCAAAGCAGTACGCCCCAAATCATTATAAACAGCGGCATCCATGGTAACCGGAATACCATGAATACCAATCTCAAAAGTGATAATACCCAAATCTGCCATGGCAATATCTCCGGAATATCCGCGGACACCGGCACCCGGAACCTTTAAAATCGCTGGATATTTACCCGGTTTCTTAGGAATGCAAACAATACCATAGAGCCTTGAGCCAATTTTAAAGTTCTGAATATTCGCCTGATAAACATTGGTTAGTTCGGTGCACTTATCAGGCAATAAAGTTAGTTTAACATCCAATGGAATAGCTGACAGATCACGTTTGGCTTTATCCCAAAATTGTATAAAATCATTGGGGTATTCAGCAGTAGGTTTAATCGACTCCGGACTAAAACCAGCTGTAGCTATCCCTTCATACTTATTCCCTTCATATTCAGCAGTTACCTTACAACGCAAAAAACCTGCATCGTGAAATGTGCCACCGGCAATAGTAATATTTCCATTTTTAAGTATGGTAGAATCCCGTTTATCAGGAGTCATCATTTCAGGACCAACTTCATACCTTACTTTAACATGCTGCAATGGTTCATTATTCCTGGTCACTGCAACATTAAACTTTACTGTTTCACCTTCGCTGTACAGCCAGTCATTGTGATCCGGTATAACAGCAACTTTGACCATTTTTTCAACCGGCTGCCCAAACACGGTGCCAGAAAACGAAGAGACCAAAATTAAAAAGTATAGGAACCGGATTGTTTTAAGTGTTTTCATTTTGAACAGGTAGTTTTAATTAATAGGAAAATAAATGTCTGGTATAAAGATAAAATTTAGGCCGTATAATTATACAGCAAACTACTCTTCCACCAAAGATTAATTCATTTTAGTTTTAGATTCCTGCGGTAAAAATCGGAAGGGCACAAGTTGAAACTTCTCAAAAATAGGTAAAACGCGCATTTTAGGTTTCTAAAAAATTAGTCTATCCCCCCTTTTATGGATTAAAATAGGAGTTAATATGAATCTTACTGCTGAAAAAAGGAAAGAATTTTGTAATAAAAAGCTTATAAAGTGCTCTATTTCTTGTCATTAAAAAATATATAAAAAATATTGTATAATTTCAGTACCATGTGTTGCATAGTACCATCTTTAAGATGTATATTTGTAATACATACTTCAAGGTATAAGATGGTATTATAATTAATATTAATGCGATGAAAACAGCGATAAAAAAACTAAAATTGGGATTTTTGCTTACCGGATTGGTAATTTTCTCATCATGTGGCAATAACACAGCTGTCAGTTCTGACATAGGGTTTATTTTACTCAATCGCACAAGTCCTGCTATTACCAAAACAATCACCAAATATTCTGAAATAAAAATTGCGGAATATTTAAAAGGGACTTCCCTTGTGGAAAAAAGAAATGGGGTAAACTTTAAGAAGGTTGAAAAACCGGTGGGAAATCCCAGGGTTAAGCCCATTTTGATCAGCGTTTCCCGTGAAGCCCGACTGGTATAAGCTACCCACAAAAGGAGAAAGCAAAATTAAAGTAATAACGTATCTGCAAAGCTTAAAAATATTAAAATTTCAAACTCATGAACCTCGAAAACACAAAAGCCCAAATGAGGAAAGGGATCCTGGAGTATTGTATACTGTTGAACCTTTCCAAAAAACCATCATACGCTTCTGATATCATCGCAGAGATGAAGGTTGCGCAGATGATTGTGGTTGAAGGGACGTTATATCCCCTGTTGACCAGACTGAAAAACGACGGGTATCTCGGCTATCGCTGGGAAGAGTCATTACAAGGCCCCCCGCGGAAATATTATGAACTTACCCCCGAAGGAACGCTATTTCTCAATGAACTTGACATGGCGTGGGGGGATCTGGTAGAAGCTATTAATCAAATTAAGAAATAAAAACCTTAGTAAATCATATCACCATGAAAAAAACATTTACAATAAACATTAGTGGGACCGTTTTTCACATTGACGATGATGCCTACGAAAGACTAAATAATTATATCTCACAAATCAACAGCCATTTCGGAAACGATTCGGAGGCCACGGAAATTGTAGAGGATATCGAATCCCGAATTTCAGAGCTGTTTCAGGAGCGGGTCAAGGATGGCAATGAAGTGATTAATATCGACCATGTCGAGGAGATTATCAGGATTATGGGACTACCGGAGGCATTTGATGATACCAAGGAAACTGAAGGGCCGAAAGTGAAAATGGCACGCCCTCGTCAAAGAAAACTTTATCGTGATCCTGATGACCGTGTTCTGGGAGGAGTATGTAGCGGATTAGGTGCCTATTTTAATTATGATCCGGTAATTATAAGACTGATTTTTGTCCTTTTAGTTTTTCTGGGCGCCGGATCCAGCTTAATTATCTACCTGATATTATGGATTGTAGTACCTAAGGCATCCAATTCAGCACAACGGCTCGAAATGAGAGGTGAAGAGGTAAATATCAGTAATATTTCCAAAAATATTAAAGAAGAGATTCAGGATGTTAAAGAAAACTACGAAAAATTCAAGGCAAGCGGAAAAGGGCGTGACCGAATGAACCAGGCAGGATCAGTAGCCTCATCCATTCTGGGTGCCGGATTAAAGATCATCGCAGTAATTATAGGAATTGGTCTGGTATTTCTGGGGATCTTTGCAATCATCGCCTTGTTTACCTCCATGTTTGTCACAAACGAATTCCTGGGAATATCACCTTTTGGCCATGGTATACCACAGTATCTCGACTTATTTTTGAGTGGCAGCACCTTTTTCTGGTTCTGGATCGCAATTGGATTAGTAATAGGAATACCACTCTTATTAATCGCCTATCTGGGAACAAAACTGATTTTCCGGTTTAAATCGAGTAATGGTGCCGTAGGAATAACATCCCTCGGGCTATGGGTGGTTGGAATTATTTTATTGATATTTACACTTGTCAAAGGACTGGGTGATTTCAAGAGTGTTTCGACAAGCACAAAACAGGAGATTGTTGCCACAAAATCAGATACCCTCTACTTAAAACTGGGCAAGGATGAATTCAGTGAGCTCCTTGATTCCAACATCAACTTTGACGGCTTACGCATTGCTGCACTTAACGGGAAACAATTTCTCCTATATGAGCCAAAACTCGATATTGTAAAAAGCGAGACTGACGAATTTAGTTTAATTATTAAATCAAAAGCCAGAGGGCGCAATTTGGATAAAGCCCAAAATAATGCACGCGAAATAAACTACCCATACCAATTGACAGACTCACTCCTCACCCTTCAACCCTGGTTTATGATGCCGGAAAAATCTGTCTGGCGTATGCAACAGATCGAAATCACACTCAAAGTCCCTGAAAACAAAACCATCTTTTTAAGTCCGGAAATGGTGAAGATTCTTAGTGATATCAAGAATACTTCCGATATGTGGGATGGCGATATGGGTGGAAAATACTGGACCATGAAACCCGAGGGTCTCGAAATCGCACAACGGAAACAGGCACCGGTAGTAATACCTAAAAAACTCAGGAAATGACACCAATAAAACGGTTTGTAACACTGATTCTAATTCTGTTTGTTGTCGATACAGTTTCGGCACAAAGCAGGTCATATCAAATTTATGATCAGTTTGCCCACAGCGATGGGTTTACACTGCTCACGTTCTCAAAGGCTATGATCGACATGGTTAACCTAAATATTGATGAAGAGAACAAGAAAGTAACGGGTGATTTGTTAGAGGTCCGAATTCTAATTTCGAACCATGAGAAAAACAAAGATATGGGTTCTTTACACCAACTCTTCTCCGGTAAATTCAACAAACTCAATTATCGAAAAGTCGAACTCTCAGATAATAATGAGAATGAAAATACCGAATTCTGGATTGAGGGAAATTCTAAAACAGTGAAAGAGTGCCATGTCATCGTTTGCAATAGCGAAGATAAAGCGTTCAGTTGTCTGGTATCCTTCTATGGGAATTTCAAAGTAGAGGATTTAAAAAGCTTTGAAAAATTCAGCCGAAAACAAGCTGAAAGGGAAAATAAGATTGAGTAATTAATCTCAATGAAGAGAACACGATTCAGCAAACTCCATAAAACCAAAAGTTAGAACAAATAAAATAGCTGTGAGCGCGTAAGAAAATACAACCTCACAGATATTTATTTCCTGACCCGATCCATCTCGCGCTCTGCATCTTTGGATTTAAGGCTTTGTCTTTTATCGTAATTGGCCTTTCCCCGTGCCAGGGCAATTTCCATCTTTGCAAGTCCCCTATCATTCATAAACAACCTTACCGGAACGATGGTAAGACCTGACTCTTTTAACTTCCGTTCGAGCTTATTGAGCTCACGCCTGCTCATCAGAAGCTTCCGCTCACGACGAACCTCATGGTTGTTCAAATTACCAAAATCGTATTCCGAAATACTGAGATTTTTGATATAAAGTTCCCCGGCAACAAAATGGCAATAGGCATCATTCATACTTACTTTACCTAACCGGATCGATTTTATTTCAGTACCCAGCAAGACAATTCCTGCAACATACTTGTCTATAAATTCGTAGTCGAAACTGGCTCTTTTATTCCTTATGTTGATATGCTGTTGAACGATCATTTTTTTATTTCAAAATATCCAGATGCAAATTTAACAAAACCATGAACGATTCCCTAACTCCTTTAATGAATTGCCTCCAGTAATCTGAAGTTTATCAAATCTATCCTCAAAACTGACAAATTTGGAAAAAAATAAGCTATTTTGCCAAACAATTTAATTCGTTGATTAAAGAGTCCAATTTTGACACAGTAACAATCCTGGAGCCTTAGGCCTGAGGCCAAACAGAATTAGCTCTTAATCCGGCTTATAAACTAAAAGAAGATGTATTATCCGCAGATCCAAGGCAGATATACCGCCAAAAGGATCCTGGTACAGGAGTGATGTGTCCACAAAAGAAAAACCTTAAAATTATTGCATGGTTGAATGGTTAACCGGCTTTTATTTTAGCAGCTGAACAAATCTATTAACATAAGCGTTAATAGATCATACTGCCATGATTATAAATTTAAAAAGAATTATAAAGTTTAAATGAATATTATTATTAAAAACGAAGAGCAGATTGAAGGTATCCGAAAGAGTTCAAAACTTGCAGGAGAAGTATTGAATTATATTTCAGAATTTGTCAAGGAAGGTGTAAGCACTGGCTATCTGGACCAACTCATTCATAATTATATAATTGAGCACGGAGCAATCCCTGCAACGCTCAATTATAGTGGATTCCCAAAATCGTGCTGCATTTCGCCAAACGACGTAATTTGTCATGGAATTCCATCAGAGGATGTGATTTTAAAAAACGGAGATATCCTAAATATTGATATAACCACAATATTAGGGGGATATTTCGGAGATACCAGCAAAATGTTTACCGTTGGTGAGGTTTCAGAAGCTGCGCAAAAACTGGTAAATGCAACCAAACATTGCCTGAATCTTGGAATTCAACAGGTACGTCCCGGAAATTATCTGGGAAATATCGGGTATTCGATATCCCGTTATGCCATATCACAGGGGTTTACAGTGGTGTATGAGTACTGCGGACATGGCGTGGGAATTGAGTTCCACGAAGACCCACAGGTAGATCATGCCGCAAGAAAAAACAGTGGTCCGATTATGAAACCCGGAATGATCTTCACTATTGAGCCTATGATCAATGAAGGAAAACCACGTGTAAAGGTTGATGAATTGGATGGCTGGACAGCAAGGACCACCGATAAGAAGTTATCCGCTCAATTTGAACATACCATCTTAGTCACTAAAACCGGTTACGAAGTACTTACCGATGTTTTAAATGAATATCCTAACTGATAAAATTGCCTGAGCAGGTATTACAAATAATTTTCCAGGTCAGAAAAAGGGATCATTTTCACCCCTTTTTCTGACCATTTCTCAAATGGAAGTGATAAATTAGGAAGTTCTTTGATCGCATCTTTCACAACATAAACCTTAATGCCTCGTTCGGTTAATCCTACAACGGCATTATCCACGCAAATATTGGTAGTAACACCATATACAAAAACCTTATCGGGATTAAGCATCTGTAAAATGGGATCCGTATAATGGTTACCTTCAAATACATCAAATGCATTCTTCCGAATTACTATATTTCTATAGCGCACCGGATTATCCATTTCTGCAATTATAGCAAGCTCGGTATCCCAATCAAAAATAAGCGGAGACTCCGGCTCTGTTTCAGAGATAAAATCAGCCCCTGCAGAACCGGCCATGCAATGGGGAGGAAATTTCGTAATATAATCCGGGTTGTCAGAAATCTCCAAAGCATTAATCTGATGATAATCACAGGTATTCACAACACGAATTTTCTTCCGTTTAGCTAACTCCGTAATTTTATGAAGATAAGCCCTTATCGATTCTGCTCCCGGCACATAAAGCTTCCCATCCGGATCGATAAAATCTTCCTGGGTATCCACATTCCAGAATAAGATACTTTTTTCACTCATAGCAAATTCCTGATTTAACTTATTACGACTACTTTTTTACCTGACGGGATTTAAATTCAAGCAGCCCCCGATCAAGAAAATCAAGAAAATGGTCCGGATTAAGATCCCTTGCTGTTGGTTTTACCAGCAGCTGTTGATTATGATCAAGCAAGACATAATAAGGCTGAGCATTAACACCAAATCGTGAAATCTGAAAATCAGCAAATTTCTTTCCGATATTTTTTTTAACCTTATGATCATAAGATGAAGTGATCCATTCGCTTTCAGGAAGGGGCGTTTTGTCATCAACGTATAACGCAACAATCACGAACTCATTTTTTAACTTCTCAAGCACTCTGGGATCTGACCACACGTTAGCCTCCATTTCGCGACAATTTACACAACCATGTCCCGTAAAATCGATAAACAGCGGTTTATTCTGAACCTTTGCGCAAGCTAACCCCTGCTCAAAATCAAAAAATCCCTCCAAACCATGGGGTAACTCCAAAAACTCGTGAAACTTAGGTTTTTCACAAACAGCTTCGGATGAAATCACATTAAAATTGCTGCCCGATTTATTATCGACTAATTTAACCTCATCCCTGATAATTTTATGCAGATCAAAATCGTGAGAAGTCATGGGCGGAAGGTAACCCGAGATTGCCTTCAATGGGGCTCCGAATAATCCGGGAATCAAATAGACGACAAATGTGAACGTAATCAGCGAAAGCATTAACCGGGGTACCGTAATATGTTTGGATTCGCTGTCATGAGCAAACTTCATTTTACCAAGCAGATAGAATCCCATCATTGCAAAAATGACAATCCAGAAGGCAATATAAACCTCTCTGTCAAGAATTCTCCAATGATAGGTTTGATCAGCTATACTAAGAAATTTAAGTCCCAGGGCTAATTCGACAAACCCTAAAACCACCTTAACCGAATTAAGCCATCCTCCTGATTTGGGTAAATTAGACAACCACTGAGGGAAAAGGGCGAATAGCGTAAAAGGCAAGGCAAAGGCCAGAGAAAAACCGAGCATCCCAACAATAGGTTTGATCACCATCCCACCGGCTGATTCTACCAGAATGGCACCCACAATAGGTCCGGTACAACTAAACGAGACCAATACTAAGGTTAACGCCATGAAAAAAGCTCCACTAACACCACCTTTATCAGCAAACCGGTCGGTTTGATTTCCCCAGCTACCCGGAAGAACAATCTCGAAGGCCCCGAAAAAAGAGAACGCAAACAGCACAAAAACAATAAAGAACAGCACATTAGGGATCCAATGAGTACTGATCCAATTGGCAAAGTCAGCTCCCAATGTAAGGGCGACCAAAGTGCCGATTAAAGTATAAATTAATATTATTGATCCCCCATAAACGAAAGCCTGCATCCGGGCTTGAAGCCTGGATTTATTTGAATTCATGAAAAAAGATACGGTCATTGGGATCATTGGAAAGACACATGGAGTGAGAATTGCGGCCAATCCGGCAATGAAACTAAATACTAAAAACCACCATAAGCCATGATGAATAATACCCTGATCATCTTTATCCAACGGAGGCTTATTTAATGCAGAGGCATCACCTACACCTTTAATATTAATCGAAAAATCATGTTCGTCGAGGGTGCAGGTTTCGTCATTACAACTCTGATATTCTACCGATCCTTTCAATTCAAAGGGGTCCTTTGAATGGAGTTTTATTTTTTGTACAAAGACCACCTCTTTACTGAAGAATTCCAGATCCATATTAAAGATCTTATCAAATTCTTTATTGGGTGGGGTCAGGGAAGAGATTTCACCAATTAAAGTAAATTTTGAGCTATCAGGAATAAAAGTTACAGCGGTTTTAACGGGCCCGCCTTCCGGGAGTTTAGTTGAATAAATATGCCAGCCCGGATTAATTGTTGCTTTTATTGCCAATTCGATCACAGCATCATCGCCGGCAGTTTGCTGAGACAGGCTCCAGGCTACAGGTTTTGTAAGTTGAGCAAAACTAAGAATAGTACCACAAAGGAAAAGAGAAACTAGAGATAATGATTTTTTCATTTTACAAGCCTAAATTTTTGAAACTACAAAAAAGCTCATGCAGCAATGCATGAGCTTCTAATGTCTAAAATATAATTTCTTCTGCGTTCTCGTCATAGAACTTTGAATCGAGAAAACTCATGGAGTTAATCTCCTCAATTCTTACACGTTTGTGGTATTTCCATCTCCATTTTAATGCTTTGGAGGGAAAACCTCTGGTAAGAAACGCACCAACAAAGGGGTGCAATTTAATAGTCAGCTTTTGTTTATGTAACTCCTCGAAGATATACCTCACTTTTTGTTCTATCTCTTCGATGAATAACAAGGTCGGGGTAACTTTCCCTGAGCCTTTGCAAACCGGACAAATTTCAGCAGTTTCAATGGCCATTTCCTGGCGAACCCGCTGCCGGGTAATTTGCATCAAACAAAACTTGCTCAATGGCAAAATATTATGCTTTGTTCTGTCGGAAGACATAGCTTCCTTCATTTTCTCGAAAACTTTCTGCCGGTTTTCATTTCCGTGCATATCGATAAAATCGATAACAATTATACCTCCCATGTCGCGAAGGCGTAATTGGCTGGCAATCTCCTCCGCAGCAGCGAGATTAACCTCAAGGGCATTTGTTTCCTGATCACCGGTCTTGGACCTGTTGCCGCTGTTCACATCAATCACGTGAAAGGCTTCAGTGTGCTCAATAATCAGGTAGGCACCGCTCCGAAACGAGACAGTTTTACCAAAAGATGCTTTAATTTGTTTATCGATTCCAAAATATTCAAGAATTGGCATCTTGCCATTGTAGTATTTAACTACTTTTTTCTTTTCAGGATCGATAGTTCCAACATATTCCTTAATTTCAGCGGCAATCTCCTCGTTGTTCACAAAAATATTCGAAAAATCAGGATTGTATAAATCCCTGATCATTCCAATTGTGCGATCGAGCTCACCCAAAATCAGTGAAGGGGCAACCTGTTTTTCGAGTTTGACTACTGCATTCTCGAATTTGGTCACTAATCTTCGTAATTCAGGATCCAGTTCCGCAACTCTTTTCCCTTCAGCAGCTGTTCGGACAATAACCCCGTAGTTTTTAGGGCAGATGCTTTGAACTAATTTTTTTAACCGACTTTTCTCTTCAGTCGATTCAATTTTTTGAGAGACTGAAATCTTGTTGCTGAAAGGGATTAAAACCATGTTTCTGCCTGCTACAGACAATTCGGAAGTCAGCCTGGGTCCTTTAGTCGAGATCGGTTCTTTTGCAATCTGCACAAGAATAGTCTGACCGGTCTTAAGGACATCTGAAATCTTTCCATCTTTCTGTATATCAGGCTCCGGTTGGATTCGTAACTCACTGGTTAACTTAATCTTTTTGGAAACTGATTGTTTCAGAAACTTGTTTAAGGTTTGGAATTGTGGACCTAAATCCAAATAATGAAGGAACGCATCTTTCTCGTAGCCTACATCAACAAAAGCAGCATTCAATCCGGGCATAATCTTCTTTACCTTGGCCAGATAAATATCTCCTACCGAGAATTTAAGATCACTGCTTTCCCTGTTAAGTTCTACCAGTTTTTTGTTTTCGAGTAAAGCGATTTCAACATGTGAGGGGGATACATCAATAATCAGTTCATTGCTCACGATCTCTACTCTTAACTTAAATAAACACTTATAAATACAACAAACCTAAAGTGCAAAAGCACTTTAGGTCCAAATTTCTTTTTCTACCACAAAGAAATTATTTCTTCTTCTTGTGGCGATTTTTTCTCAAACGTTTTTTACGTTTGTGAGTAGCCATTTTATGTCCTTTTCTTTTTTTACCGCTTGGCATAATTTTGAATCCGTTTTAATTATTTTACATTGTTCTTTACACGACCAACAAAAGTTTTAGCTGGCTTAAAAGATGGAATGAAATGTTCAGGAATTATAATAGTTGTATTACGTGAAATGTTTCGAGCTGTTTTTTCAGCACGTTTCTTGACGATAAAACTACCAAATCCACGAAGGTAAACATTGTTTCCCTCTGCAAGCGAACCGGATACTGTATCCATGAATGCCTCAACTGCCTTTTGAACAGTTACTTTTTCAATACCGGTGTTTTTTGAAATCTCGTTTACGATATCTGCTTTTGTCATTACTAAAAATTTAAATGATTCGACCTTTTAATTCAATTTTGGTGCACAAATATATAGCTTTTGATTTAACCAACAACATACTAATCAATATTTTTTCTTCTTTTGATGAAAATTTCCGTAAATCTTAAAAATTATGTCTGAATTTCATAAAATATTGAGCAATTGGTACAAACAAAACAAACGCGATCTTCCCTGGAGATTAAATAAAGTGCCATATTATGTTTGGATTTCCGAAATAATTCTCCAGCAAACAAGGGTCGATCAGGGAACAGATTATTTTCTCAGGTTTATTGAACGGTTTCCAACCATTGACTCACTTGCCAATTCCTCCGAAAATGAGGTATTAAAAATGTGGCAAGGATTGGGCTATTATTCCAGGGCACGAAATATACATTTCGCTGCACAGCAAATCATGAACAATTTTAACGGCAAGTTTCCGGTAACTTATCCGGAGATTCGAAGCCTCAAAGGTGTCGGGGATTATACTGCAGCTGCCGTGGCTTCAATTTCATTTGGTCTGCCCTATGCCGCGGTCGACGGAAATGTCTACCGCGTTCTGTCAAGAATCTATGGAATTGCAACCCCAACAGATTCTTCAAAAGGGAAAAAAGAATTCAGTGAGCTTGCCATGCAATTACTGGACAAGCAAAATCCCGGATCATACAACGAAGCGGTAATGGAATTTGGCGCCCTGCAATGCACTCCCAGAAAACCCGACTGTTCTGTCTGCCCATTTGAGCAACAATGCGTTGCCTTTAACCGTTCCGAAATTACAAAACTCCCGGTAAAAACAAATAAAATTAAGATCCGACACCGATTCTTCAACTATCTGTATCTAAAGCATGAAAAGACAATTATTCTGGAACAGCGTTTGGAAAATGATATCTGGCAGAATTTATATCAGCTCCCTTTAATTGAATCCCTAAAAGCACTAACCTTGGAAGAGCTTATCGTTCATGAAAAATTTCATTCGCTGTTTAAAACGGAATCAATCACCATTGAATCAGCAAGTAATGAGATATTGCATCTCTTATCTCACCAGAAACTTCATGTCCGGTTCATTGAAATTTCACTCTCAAAATCAGAAATAAATAAAAATTGGATAAAAATAGCTCCGGAACTCCTTCATGAATACCCGATTCCAAAATTAATCGACAATTTCTTAATGGAAAAAAACCGGAATAAAATGGAATAACATAGTTTTAAAAACCACGTTTTTTTTTACCTTTGATGAGTTGCATCTAAAAATAATTCATCGTATATTGAGGGTTAATAACCATTATCTTATAAATCATGTCAGTCAACAAAGTTATTTTGGTCGGGAATGTAGGGAAAGATCCTGAGGTAAAGCACCTTGAAAGTAATGTTTCAGTTGCAAATTTCCCCCTTGCTACATCTGAGAATTACACCAATAAAAACGGAGAAAAAGTAACAACAACCGAATGGCACAATATTGTTTGCTGGAGGAATCAGGCTACACTTGCAGAGAATTATATCCGCAAAGGGTCTCAGATTTATATCGATGGCAGAATCAGAACCCGGAGTTACGATGCTCAGGATGGATCAAAAAGATATGTCACTGAAATTTATGCAGACTCCATTCAACTTTTAGGAAAAAGAGGTGATGGAACATCGAATGAAGGGACCAAGGTAAATGAACCGACTCACCTAAGCGAGCCAAATGGTGGACAGGGATCCTATACTGCAAACGGGGATAAAGAGGATAATGATTTACCCTTCTGAATCGAACGGTGAAGCTAATTCGGGGTCAGTAAATCTCTATATTTTGAAAAATCGAATATGAAATATCGAGTAGTTCTTATACTATCCGGTCTGCTGGTTATAGTCGGATCATGCAAAAAAGATTATACTCCCAGACCCAGAGGATATTTCCGAATATCATTCCCTGAAAAAAGCTATAAACCTCTTGAGGTTGATCTACCCTGCTTTTTCCAGGTGCCATCATATTCCAAAGTTGGCCGCGATCCATTAAGTCCGAATCAAATAAACTGGATCACAATTGATGTGCCTGCTAACCACGCCCAGATTCATCTGAGCTACCGAAGAATCAATAATAATCTGGATACATTGATTGAGGAATCACATACCTTGGCTTACAAACATTCGCAAAAAGCCAGTTCCATAGATGAACAACTTTTTATAAACCGAACAGGTAAAGTTTATGGTACAATTTACAATATCAAAGGAAACGCCGCTTCTCCAATGCAGTTTTTCCTGACCGACAGCACCCGGAATTTCCTGCGCGGCTCTCTCTATATCAAAGAGATACCAAACAGCGACAGCTTACAGCCGGTGATCAGATTCCTTATTCAGGATGTTCTGCATCTGATTAAAACAACCGAATGGAAAGAGGTTAAATAATGCCCCTGATACTTCATAAAAATATTGAAAACGGAGAAATCGGACTTTGGAAAATTACCGAAGAGCTTGAAGAATTGATCTTATTAGCAGAATTATCAACCGACGATTTGATCATCTATTCGGGAATCTCAACTATCTTTCGTAAAAAAGAGTGGTTGGCGACAAGAACTTTGTTAAACCAGCTTAACGGAAATAAATCACAGATCAGATACCATAATGATGGCAGGCCATTTCTGGAATATGGACAAACAAATATTAGCATTTCACATACAAAAAGTTTTGTAGCGGTTATGCTCCTTACTGAAAATCTTCCCGGAATTGATATTGAACTTAAGTCCCGCGAGGTTGGCCGGGTTGCAAGGCGTTTTCTCTCTCCGGAGGAGTATGATGGCTGTATGGCCCAAACAGAATATCGAAATCGTAACCTGCTGATTCACTGGTGTGCAAAAGAGGCAGTTTTTAAAATGATCCCTTTGGGCAATATTGAATTTTCAACCGACATTCAGATAACCTTAGATGATTGCAAACCGGATTACGGAGTATTTTATGGATTATTTAACCAAAAGGGAGACAAGATTCCCATAAAACTGGAATATATGGAACTGGATGAACTATTTATGGTTTGGGGTTGTACAGAAGAAATAATTCAGACCGGATAACACACCCAAAAATTCGCCCTTCAATCCGAAGTGAACAATCGCGGCTAAGAAATGTATCCTTATAAATCATGTTTTGAAAAACAGCTATAAAATGAAAACTCCGGAATCACATATTATTGTCATTTTTGGCGCTTCAGGCGACCTGACCAAAAGAAAGCTTATTCCTGCACTCTATCAATTATATATCAATCATCTCCTGCCTGATAATTTTGCAATTCTGGGAACCAGCAGAACTTCGCTTACCGATCAGGAATTTCGCGTTAGGATCTCTGAATTTTTACCCCTTTCAGATGAGTCGAATTCGCTTTTTCTAAATAATATTTATTATCAAACTATTGACTATGAATTAAATGATGATTATGCAAAATTAAAATGGAGATTGGATGAATTGAGGCTAAAGCACAACATTTTGGCTAATTACCTGTTTTATCTCTCTACGCCTCCCGATCTTTATGACGTTATACCGGAGAAGCTGGCATTTGCAAACCTGAATTTCCAGACCGATGGTTTTAAAAGAATAATCATTGAAAAACCATTTGGCAATAGTCTGCAAAGTGCCAAAAAATTAAATATTAGTCTCTTAAAAAACTACGAAGAGAATCAAATTTACCGAATTGATCATTATCTTGGAAAGGAGACCGTCCAAAACCTCATGGTAACCCGTTTTGCAAATGGAATTTTTGAGCCAATATGGAACCGGAATT
Source organism: Prolixibacteraceae bacterium (assembly GCA_947475715.1). Lineage (GTDB taxonomy): Bacteria > Bacteroidota > Bacteroidia > Bacteroidales > Prolixibacteraceae > JAAFHB01. The sequence continues at coordinate 27,279 of CANJNY010000005.1, read as the reverse complement.
TTATCGGGCGGGTCGAAATAACGTCGGCCGAAAGCCTTGGAGTTGAGGGACGGGGTGGATATTATGATCATTCAGGTGCCATGCGGGACATGGTGCAAAACCATATATTACAAATGGTTGGGTTAGTTGCCATGGAGCCTCCGGTTGTGATTGACGCTGATGCCATACGACATGAGGTATTAAAAGTTTTCCAGTCATTAAGACCAATTAAACCCGAAGATATTCCTAAACAGGTGATTCGGGGACAATACACAACATCGAAAATTAAAGGTGTATCCGTTGCTGGCTACCGGGAAGAACAGGGCGTTGATCCAGCTTCACATACGGAGACCTATGTGGCTATGAAGTTTTTTATTGACAATTGGAGGTGGGCAGGAGTTCCATTCTTTATTCGTACAGGAAAGAAACTCCCCACCAGGGTAACTGAAATCGTGATTGAGTTTAAACCTACCCCTCATCATCTGTTTGAAAAAAGCGCTTTCCACATCAATCAAGCCAATCAATTAATTATCAGAATTCAACCCGATGAAGGAATTCTGCTCAAATTCGCAATGAAAGAACCAGGGGCCGGCTTTAAAGTAAACCAGGTAAACATGGATTTTCACTATTCTGATCTTGCGGAAGTCCTCCTACCATCAGCCTATGAGCGACTTCTTCTCGATTGCCTGTTTGGAGATGCAACACTCTATTCAAGAGGAGATACCGTTGAGGCCGCCTGGGAGTTTATTCAACCGATACTTGACAGCTGGAGTAATGAACCTGCGATCCCCATTTACGGCTATCCTGCAGGCACCTGGGGACCTCATGAATCTGACGGGCTGATCGAAGGAGAGACAAACTGGCGTTTTCCGTGCAAAAATCTCGCTGACGACGGCCTTTACTGTGAATTGTAGATAAAAAAGATCAAAATAGCTTGAAATTTGAATTTTGAATTTCTCACTTTAACTTAATTCAGTGATGCCCCCAATTATACATACCGCTGAATCGCCTGAATATCTGGCCGGTGATTTTGCAAACCAGCTTATTGAATGGGTTAATAACTCAGCCGGAGAATCTTTTCACCTGGCACTTTCGGGAGGAAGGACCCCTTCGCTTTTATTCACACTGCTTGCTGAAAAATACACCCATGATATCCCCTGGCATAAGATTCACTTTTGGTGGGGAGACGAAAGAATGGTATCGCCCGGGGATCCAGAAAGTAATTTTGGTGTTGCAGATAACCTTCTATTCTCCAAAATTGACATAGAGCCCGGCCGGATTCATCGAATTCAGGGAGAATCAAATCCCCAAAAGGAAGTCGGGAGATATGCAACGGAGATCGATTCACAAATTCCGATGCTCAGCGGTTTGCCAAATTTTGATCTCATAATTCTGGGACTTGGGGACGACGGGCATACTGCATCCATTTTTCCAGATCGAATGGAGTTACTTGATTCAGAAACAACTACAGCGCTAGTCTCACATCCTGAAACAGGTCAACTGCGGATAACCCTAACCGGAAGGGTTTTAAACAATGCAAAGAAAGTCGCCTTTCTCGCATCAGGTGATTCTAAATCAGAAATTTACAATATGATCATAAAAAACGCACCCAAAGCATCAGACTTTCCTGCATCGCATATTCATCCTAAAGGAGAATTACATTGGTTTATAGATCAGGCATGTTTAGGAAGAAAACAGGAACTAGAGTCAGATAATCTCTAAATTTCCAGGTAAGATCTCTATTTTCACTTCACCAGAAAATCAAACATTTTCCGATCGCCGATATAACCTTGCAGGTGGTCGTTGATTTTGACCGGTCCAACTCCTGCAGGGGTTCCTGTATAGATCAGATCGCCGATTTTAAAGGTTACGAATTGTGAAACATATTCGATGATGGTATCGACGGCAAAAATCATATCGCGTGAATTTCCGGCCTGTACGACCGCGCCGTTCTTTTTGAGTGAAAAGTCGATCTGATTCAGATCTCCCAGTTCTTCCTTGGGGATAAACTCCCCTAACACAGCTGAGGCATCAAATGCTTTAGCCTTTTCCCAGGGGAGCCCCTTTTCGATCAGTTGTCGTTGCACATCACGTGCCGTAAAATCAATACCCAGTCCAATCTCATCGTAATAGCGATGGGCATAGCGCGATTCGATACTCTTTCCAAGGCGGTTAATTTTAACAACCAGCTCCACCTCATAATGAACCTCAGCGGAGAAACCCGGAAGATAGAAATGGCGGTTATCCAGCAAGAGTGCAGAATCGGGTTTCATAAAAAAAACCGGTTCTGCAGGAATATCATGCTCCAGCTCCCGGGCATGTTTCAAATAGTTCCGACCGATACAAATGATCTTCATACTTATTTTGTTTGAAAACTAATTAACAAAGATAAAATTAAGATGGCAGACAATGGCTATATCTTACGGTTTAAATCTCTCAGCTTTATTGCTGTTAAGACTTTTTTGGTATACAATGGAAATTCACCCTGCATCATCCAGGAGAAATAACCTGGCTCCTCCTGAAGGATCTTCTCCACAGCTTTTCCCTTATGCTTTCCAAAATTAAAAACCTCAACCCCTTTCTCGTCATATACAATTCGTCCTGCAAAATCGACACTCTTGTCAAACGCCGAAAATGTCGCCAACGCATCAATATTGTTCACAACAGGAGTCGATTTTTTGCCGTTCTCTTCAAATTCAACCCCCTGGTAACGATCAAGCTGAGCCTTTAAAACTTCATAGGTAGCTTTTGTATCTGCCATAGCGTTATGAGCATTTTCAAGGTCCTGAGCGAGATAAAACTTATAGGCCGCAGCGAGCGTTCGCTTCTCCATTCGATGGAAAATAATCTGCACATCGACAAATTTATGTTTCTTCATATCCAGATCAATATCGACACGAAGAAATTCCTCTGAAAGCAGGGGAATATCAAATCGTGTTGAGTTAAAACCTGCAAGGTCGCACCCTTCAATAAATTTGGCATAGATTTTTGCCACCTCTTTAAATTGTGGGGCATCTTTGACATCTTGATCATAAATTCCATGAATTGCAGAGGTCTCGGGTGGAATTGGAATTCCGGGATTAATCCGTTGCAGTTTCTCCTCTTCACGCCCGTCGGGGTATATTTTCAATAAGGCAATCTCTACAATTCGGTCTGTAACAACATTTATTCCTGTCGTTTCAAGGTCAAGAAATACAATTGGATTTTTAAGATTAAGCTTCATAACGGTTATATTCTAAACAAAAAACCCGGCAGTCGAATAACCACCAGGCTTTATTGGATTGTGAATTCTAAAATCAGGCATTGATCATCATTGGCATCAACAGCATCAACACATCTTCGTATTCAAGTTCTTTTTCTGCAGGAAGCAACAATCCGGCTCTTGATGGATCTGAAAGCTTCATCTTGATATCTGATGAGGAGAGATTGGAAAGAATCTCGACAAGGAAAGTTGATTTAAAACCAATCTCCATAGGCTGCCCATCATATTCACATTTGATCGTTTCAACGGCAGATATCGCAAAATCAATATCCTGAGCAGAAACAACAAGTTCTGTCGGAGTAAGTTTAAGCCTGACAAGGTTACTGGCCTGATTTGCAAAAACAGATACCCTTTTAAGGGTGGTGTAAAATTCAACCCTATCGATCACAAGTTCATTCGGATTATTCAATGGGATAACCGAATTATAGGCGGGATACTTCCCTTCAACCAAACGGCAAACCATTTTAAAACCATTAAGGGTGAAAAATGCATTCTTTTCATCAAATTGAAGTTTCACATCAGAATCTTCACGGGGGAGGAGATTTTTCAGCAATGAAGCTGGTTTTTTGGGAAGTATAAATGAGGCGACATCGCTGTATTTGACATCACTGCGTTTATACCTGACTAATTTGTGCGCATCCGAAGCGACAAAAGCCACCTCTTCGGGCGAAAGCTCAATAAAAATACCATTCATAACCGGACGAAGTTCATCGTCGGCAGTGGCAAAAAGCGTTTTATTGATCCCTGCAAGTAACAGATCATGAGGCAGGTTTATTTCATTATGATTCTCCGCAAGCTTAGGTAAAACAGGGAAATCTTCCCCATTATGACCTACAATTGAGAACTTTCCGTTAGCCGACAAGATCTCGACCGCTAAAGTTTCCGGATCGATATTGAATGTCAAAGGTTGTTCAGGAAACTCCTTCAAGGTATCAAGCATAATCTTTGCCTGAATGGCTATCAACCCGTCCTCCGAGGAATTCTCCAGTTCAATCTTTGTTGTAAGGGTAGTTTCCAGATCAGATGCGGTAATCAACAAAGTCTTCTCATCGAGTTTTAATAGAAAATTATCCAGGATAGGTAAGGTATTTTTGCTGCTAATTACCCTGCTGATAGCATTTAAATGCTTTAATAATTCGGTACTTGATACGACAAATCTCATCGGTTTAAATGCTTAAATTTATAAATATTCAATATTTTATGATCTGTTTCTGCAACCCAATATTGGGCTTAGTTACCTAATACAGGAATTGACGAATTTACAACTATTCAATATACTTTCCAATTTCAAAACAGATAATTATTATCAATTTAAAGGCTTTGGATCAATATTGCCGGCCAAAATTAATTATTATTCTATTAATCAATTAATTACACAGAATAACGTCTGCGTCTTATAAACCAAAACAGAATACCACCCAATAAGACCGCCAAAACAGGAAATAGTACATTAATAACCTGCCAAAACAACCGCTCTTCCCGTAATTTCACCTTATCGAGTAACCGCATTTGCATGCTCCTTGATCTTAACTCCATGAGTCCCGAATCATCGCACAGATAATGTATTGCATTAACCAGGAACTCTTTATTTCCGAAGGTGAATTTTGAAATCTTATCATATCCAAGAGGTTGAGGTGTATATTTCCCTCCGGAATAGCTAACTTTATTGGCCATTAAACCTCCATCGGAGATAAAAATCATCCGGGTGGGCTTACTCTGTGCCAGAATCACAGAACCCGGATTAACTCCCAGCTGACTAATCATCCGGTTTTTAAATACGGAGCCAAAAATCCCTTCAGTTAATACACCCACCGGAATAAACGCTTTATTAAAAAGAGTACGTGCAGGTGGTGCATCGATCATCGACAAATTCACAATCAATGGGCTTTGATTGGAACGGGCATAAGGTGATGAAGTTAAAATAACAGTGCTTTTTGTTAATGCAGAATCGCCAACCAGATCAATTGAACTGCTGAATTCGGATAATACCCGATTGACATTTTTTCCGATGGGATGATTTTGGGAAGGGGCTAAAAGGGGAGAAAAATACCAGGGGGCATTCGAATATTTAGGGGGCTGTCCAATAAGGGCGGTATTCACTTTAATTTGCTGACATTCTACATCCTGAATAAGATCAGAATTAATCCGAACACCGTAATGAAAGAGCTGGTCGGCCAGGTTAAGGTCACGGGGAAAGGCAAGGGTTGACATCCCTGATGAGAGACTATCCAAACTGACACTTACCGGATCAATAAGCCACATAATCCGCCCTCCATGCATCAGAAACTGATCTACCGCAAATTTATCACGCTCTGAAAAAGGTTTTGTAGGATTGGCAATCACCATACATTTAAAACTGTCAGGAACTGCAAGCAGATCATCCGCAGTTATTCGCCGGACATTAAAACTCTCGGAGAGATTATTGGAAATATCGCGAACCTGAACCTCCTCCAGTTCATTATGACCGGTAAGAAAAGCAACATTCTCCCTCTTTTCCTGGAATAACAATTTAATTCCACGTGCAAACTCATATTCAAGCAATTCCACTGAACGATTCAGATTTTGTTCATCCCGCAGGAAGGGATCATTTTTCAGGAGATTTATAGCAATCTCATTGCCTGCTGCTCTAAGAATAAGCGTTGGGAAAACGGTTTTATTGGAAACGCCCCTTTCGGTATTAATACGCAGATTTACCGGGGCAACACCCATTTGTTGTAGATGTTCGAGATCGTTCTTCTCGCCCGATACCTCATACGGATCACTGGTATATATTTTAAAAGGCTGATCGCAATAGATCTTCAGATCACGCAGTTTCTCAAGCGTCGCTGACTGCAATTTAATAAACCCGGCAGGCAGGTCACCGGCAAGTAAAACTTCTGCCTCAACCGGTGCATGAACCTTTTTTAACAGCTGAATAGTTTGATCGGAAAGGGTATATCTTTTTTCGGAAGTTAAATCAATCCGAAAAAAAACACCCTCTGAAACCCACGACAGGAGCAACAGGAATACCAAATAAACTGAGAAATATTTTAATGAACGGACAAGTGGCCTTCTGCGCCATTCGAGAACGATTCGGGTAATAAGGATAAAAAAGAGGGCCATAAACACGAAATAGAGTAAATCGCGGCTATCAAGCACTCCGCGGCTCACCGATTCGTAATGAGCATCAATTCCGAGTGAAACAATAACTGTAGCGATATCGGAAGGTAAAGGAAGCTGTGCAATAAAGCCAAATCCCGAAAACCAGAAAAAGCAAAGAAAAACAGCAAAAATAAAAGCAACTACCTGGTTATCTGTAACAGAAGAAGCAAATAAACCAATTGTCAGATAGATAATTGCAAGCCACAGAAGGCCGGTATAACTGCCCCATGTTGCACCGGTATCGATACTGCCTATGGGTGTACCCAGACGATAAACACTGAAAAAATAGATCAGTGTTGGCAAAAGAGTAAGCATTACTACTGCAAGAGCTGCGAGGAATTTTGCCAGAATAAGTTGCAACTCTGAAACCGGTCGCACCAGAAGCAGTTCCATGGTTCCGCTCCGCTGTTCATCGGCAAACATGCGCATGGTGACGGCAGGGATTAAAAACAGGTAAATCCATGGTGCGATTTCGAAAAGACCATTTAGTGTCGCATAACCTCCGTCAGGAATATTAAAATTGCCGGGAAAAACCCATAAAAAAAGTCCGGTAGCAACCAGAAACAAAAAGGATACAAGGGTTCCTGTAACAGATCCAAAAAACTGGATAAGCTCTTTTCTGATTAAACTGATCATCCTTTTAGCTCTTTTATGGTCAATAAATCAATCATCATCTTTGCCGCACGTTCGGCGCATCCTGCTCCCCCAAGTGAATTGACTACTTCGTTATATCCCTCCAGCATAGCGTTGCGGTAATCAGAATCTGTAAGTATTTTATCCAATTCGTCACCAACGGTTTCGGGGGTACAGAATTGCTGAAAAAGTTCCTTTACAATTTCACGGTTTGCAATAAGGTTTACAAGAGAGAAATATGGAATCTTAATCATCAGATTCTTAACCAGGGTGCCCAGTCTTCCCGCTTCAACGCGATAGCAAACGACCTGCGGAATTTGAATAAAAGCCGTTTCGAGTGTTGCGGTGCCGGAAGCAACCAGAGCTGCGGTTGATTGCTGCAATAATTCATAGGTTTGACCAAAAACTACCGGAATTGAACTTTTCCCTAAAACCTCGGTATACAAGGTTTGGGACTGCGAAGGGGCCCCTGCTATAACAAACTGATATTCAGGAAATCTTAATGAAACTTCAACCAACACTGGCAGTATCCGCTTGATCTCCTGCCGGCGACTTCCGGCAAGCAAGGCTATAATTGGCTTACCGGGAAGTGTGTTTCTTTGGGTAAATTCAGCAAAAGTTTCCTCCTGGTTTGGTCGGACAGATAATTCATCAATCGTTGGATTCCCTACGAAATTAACCGGATAATTATATTTTTTATAAAATTCAGTCTCGAAAGGAAAAATTGTAAACATCTGATCTACAAATTTCTTAACCTTATAGACCCGTTTGGTTTTCCAGGCCCATATCTTAGGGGAGATATAATAGAACACTTTGATTCCACTGAGATGAGCAAACTCAGCCATCCGAAGGTTGAATCCCGGATAATCGACCAGAATCAAAACATCCGGATTGAATTCAAGGAGACTCTGCCGGGCAATTCGAAAGTTTTTCCTGATTTTATGCAGATTAAGAACAACCGGGATTAGCCCCATAAAAGCCATTTCACGATAGTGTTTTAAAAGAGTCCCCCCCTCATTTAACATCAGATCGCCACCGAAAAAGGTAAATTCAGCATCTCCATCCGCTTTCTTAAGTTCCCGCATTAAATGGGAGGCGTGCAGATCTCCGGAAGCCTCTCCGGCTAAAATAAAATATCTCATTGCAGCTTAATTGTTAAAAGAATCCATTTTATGGCGGGCTATTCAGTTGGCCTAAATCAACACAATGATTTATAACGCAAATTTCAAAATAAAAATCACAACTCCCAGAATAATCGTTGAAGCAAGTATTCCTCTTCCTGAGCTGTAGCGGCTGCTGTTAATCAACAACATAAAAGGAGCCAGATTAGGCAGGACACAAAGGCTAAATACATTCACAATTTTTTTCGATTCCATCAAAAAGTGGATATATTCGGGAAAACTGTAATGTCCGAACCGAAAAATATAGTACAACATAAAAGAGATAACCGGAGTAATAAACCCGACAATCACTCCGTAACCTATTTTATTAAAAAACAATGATCTGTCATCAACATGCATAACGCTAGAATTTCCATTTTTGCATTTGAGGAAATGCAGTATAAGCTGTAAGATCGGTATTCACAGGGACTACCGAAACAAAACCGTTAAGAATCGCAAAATCGTCCGTATCAAGTGCCTCAGATTCAGCATTATTAAAATATCCTTTGAGCCAATAATAGCCGCGACCATGCGGGTCAGTCCTCTTCTCAAACTCCTCTACCCATTTCCCCCTGGTCTGACGGCTAAAGTTAATCCCTTTAATATCCCCCTGCGGAATATTCACATTTAAGCAAATTCCTTCGGGCAACCCGTGTTGTGCAACAGTTTGAAAAATACGTGCCACAACGATCTTAGCCTTCGAGAAATCGGCATCCGGGCTGTAATCATTCAACGAAAATCCGATGGATGGAACACCATGAATACACCCCTCAAGGGCTGCGCCCATTGTTCCGGAATAGAGTATTGAAATAGAAGTATTCGCACCATGATTGATTCCGGAAATAATAAAGTCGGGCAATTTATCCAATAACTGATTACATGCCAGCTTAATACAATCCGCCGGGGTGCCGGTGCATGAGTAGATCAGTAATCCATCCTCCTCCTGCAGGCGGGTAACCCTTAATGGATGATCAACTGTTATTGCGTGCCCCATCCCCGATCGCGGACTATCCGGCGCCACTACTACGATATTTCCAAACAGACGCAAAACTTCAATAAGTTCATTGATCCCTTTGGCGTACACTCCATCATCATTGGAAATTAAGATTAAAGGTCTCTCGTCCATTACTTTTTTTAAAGTTTAACAGTTTGCCAAAGATAATGGATTCAATACAAAGTAAAAGAGAGGTGGAAAAAAATTCAGAAATACCTCAGCGAGGTCATTCCGGAATCTTTTGCTATTTTTTTTATCTTTGTGTTAAATTCGTAATGGTTTGAAAAAGAAAATTATTTTACTCGGCACAACATGGCCCTTCCGAAGCGGAGGTATTTCCACGTTCAATGAACGACTCTCAAAGGCGCTAATAGAAGATGGTAATGAAGTTATTAATTACACTTTTTCGTTACAGTATCCTTCATTTCTATTTCCGGGAAAAACCCAGCTCTCTGATCAACCTGCCCCTGAAGGACTGGATATCAGAATAAAGGTCAATTCGATTAATCCACTTAATTGGATCTCAGTTGGACGCGAGATTAACCGGCTAAAACCAGATCTGCTTTTACTGCGGTACTGGACCCCGTTTATGTCACCCTGTTTAGGTACGATAGCAAGAATTACCCGGAAAAATAAGCACACCCAGGTAATTGCAATCGCTGACAATATAACTCCTCATGAAAAACATTTTTTCGATAATCTGCTGACCCGTTATTTCACAAAGAGTTGCAATGGTTTTGTCACCATGTCAAGAGCTGTGTTAAACGATCTTAAACGCTTCAGAGCTGAAGCTCCGATGATTTATACACCACACCCGCTTTACGATATTTTCGGAAAAATCGTCACCAGAGAAAATGCATTAAACCGTTTAAATCTGAGCGACCAATATCGCTATCTGCTTTTTTTTGGATTTATCCGCGATTATAAAGGGCTCGACTGGCTACTGGAGGCGTTTGGAGCAGAAAAACTGCGTAAATTTCCGGTCAAACTAATCATTGCCGGTGAGTTCTACACCTCCTCCGAAAAATATTTACAACTGATCAAAGAGAAAAATCTGACCGACAATGTAATATTGAGGACAGATTTCATTCCCGATCAGGATGTAGCCAATTATTTTGGAGCAGCCGACATGGTTGTTCAGCCTTATAAATCGGCCACTCAAAGTGGGGTTACTCAGATTGCCTTTCATTACAATAAGCCGATGCTTGTCACTAATGTTGGGGGATTGGGCGAGATTATTCCCCATGGCAAAGTGGGGTATGTCGTCAATCCGGGGCCTGAAGCAATAACCGAGGCCATTTACGATTTCTACAAGAATGACCGAAACGTTTTTTTTACTTCCAATGTGGTTGCTGAGAAAGAAAAATTCTCATGGGGAACAATGGTTGAAACGATAGAAATCGTATTCAATAAAATCCTGAAAAAAGGGAGTTAACCTCACATTACCGATCGGGATCATTCGTATTATAAAATTAATTTTGAAGTCACTAAAAAAGCTTGGATTTGCAGACAGAAATAGAAAAACGAGAAATTGAGGATTTGTTCGAAGACCTGCTAAAGTCTTTTACCAGGCCGTTATCCGCAGAAAACGAGCAGCTCATCCGAAAAGCATTCCAATTTGCCAATGCTGCCCACATGGGGATCAGACGCAAATCGGGCGAGCCATATATTATTCATCCCATTGCGGTTGCCAAAATCGTTGTGAGTGAAATTGGGCTTGGAACCAAATCTGTTCTGGCTGCAATCCTTCATGATGTGGTTGAAGATACCGAATATACCCTGGAGGATATTCACAATATGTTCGGTGCAAAAGTATCCTCACTCGTTGACGGTCTGACCAAACTTTCCGGAACTTTTGATTCGAACCAGGCAACCAACTTCCGAAAAATGCTGCTCACCCTTTCGGATGACGTAAGGGTAATATTGATTAAGATTGCCGACCGGTTACATAATATGCGTACACTGGAATCCATGCCTTATCAGAAGCAGCTTAAAATTACATCTGAGACTCTTTACATCCTCGCACCACTCGCCCACCGGCTGGGACTCTATGCGATCAAGTCAGAACTTGAAGACCTTAGCCTTAAATATAAAAATCCCGATGTTTACCAGCAAATAAAAATAAAACTTCAAAGCGAGGAAGAGCGGATAAATTACCTGGTATTCGACTTTTCCAAGCCAATTCAGGAAAAACTTCACGAAGAAAATTTTGACTTCACCATCAGTGGACGTCCTAAGTCAATCTATTCAATCTGGAATAAAATGCAGACTAAGAATGTGACTTTCGATGAGATCTACGATCTGTTGGCTATCCGGATTGTTTTTAAACCAAAGGAGGGAATTTCGGAAAAAAGACAAAGCTTTGACATCCTTTCGCTGATCACCGATATATACACCCCTAAGCCTGACCGGATTCGCGACTGGATCACCATACCCAAGGCCAACGGCTACGAGGCTCTTCATGTCACCGTAATGGGACCACAGGGACAATGGGTTGAAGTTCAAATCCGTACCGAGCGAATGGACGAAATCGCCGAGCGGGGGTTTGCTGCCCATTACAGATATAAAGAAGAGGGAGCCTCGGAGAGTGAGCTCGATAAATGGCTAATCAAAATCAGAGAATTGCTTCGTAATCCGGAATCTGATGCGCTGGATTTTCTGGATGAATTTAAATTAAATCTATATTCACAGGAGATCGTAATATTCACCCCAAAGGGAGAGATGAAAATGCTTCCCAAAGGTGCTACGGTCCTTGATTGCGCCTACGACATCCACTCCGAACTGGGAAACCATTGCATCGGAGCCAAGGTCAATCATATCCTGGTCCCCATGAGCCATGTGCTTAAAAGCGGTGATCAGGTTGAAATTCTAACTTCCGATAAACAAACACCCAAACCTTCGTGGATCGAAAGTGCCATCACGGCAAGGGCAAAATCAAAAATCAGAGACTCCTTTAAACAGGAACAAAAGAAACATATCGAGGAGGGACGAAATCAACTTAATGAACAACTCGAGAAATTAAATGTAAAACCGGCCTCCAATACCCTCAAAAAACTGATCAATCACTACGGTCTTCACTCCAAGGAACAGCTCTATGCAGAAATCGGAATGGGTCTGGTATCACTTGATAATCTTGAAACTACACTCCTCGAGAAGTCTGTAAACAAATTTGTAAAATTCTGGAAGCTATCCTTCGTATTTGGCAGTGACAAGAAAAATGAGACCCTTGTCATAGATAAAAAGAAACCATTTTTACTCAATGAGGAGCGAAAAGCCAATTTCCAACTCGCATCGTGCTGTAATCCAATCCCCGGAGATGATGTAGTGGGATTCGCTTCCAATGAAGGACAGATCATGATTCACAATAAATCGTGTCCCGAAGCAGTTAAACTAATGTCCAGTCATGGTGATGATATAATTGAAGCAACCTGGACAAAATCAAAAATGCTCTATTACCTCACACACATCTATATCAGAGGTTTCGATCACCAGGGAATTGCCAATAAAATAACAAACGTAATCTCCAATGAATATGGAATCAACATGAGGTCAATCAATCTTGACGCTCACGATGGAATTTTCGAAGGTAATCTCTATTTGTATATCCAAAACACAGATCTTCTCGAAACTTTAATCACAAAACTATTAAACATAAAAGGTGTCGATACGGTATCCCGAAAAGAAATTTAATTTTTAAACATTTTTTTATGGTTAATTGTTGTTTTCTGAAAATATTTTCTACTTTTACATCCTATTTTAACTTAGATTAAGTATGAATAGTATGCTTAACAGTAGAGAAACAGTAAAGACACTATTTACGGAATACCTTGAAAGAAAAGGACACCGTAAGACACCGGAACGGTTCGCAATACTTGACGAGATTTATTCTCGCGATGGTCACTTTGACATTGAAACATTATATATTTCGATGAAGAATAAAAACTATCGCGTCAGTCGTGCCACGTTATACAATACGATCGAATTGTTGCTCGATTGTAAATTGGTGATCAAACATCAGTTTGGGAAAAATATTGCCCAATTTGAGAAAACACTTGCCTCAAGGCAGCATGATCACTTAATCGACATTCGAAACGGCAGGGTTAAAGAGTTTCATGATCCAAGAATTCTTGAGATCATCAAGGATGCGTGTGCACTTCACAATTTCAAACTTTCTCATCACTCCCTGTACCTCTATGGTGAGAACCAGGATGTTGGCTAATGGCATTCCAAATCAACGATAACCTAACCTGCTTAAGATCAATAATCTTTTTACTTGGTTTGAGTTCTTGAATTGACCTGTCAATTTCTTTAACGCTTAAAGAAAACCTCCCCTTCAGGAGGTTTTTTTTTGCCTGTTATCTGAAAATTATCAGTACCTTTGATCGATTTTTGCCCGAGGTTTAAATAAAAATAACAAAATAAGAAGCGCATGAAGGTAGATGTATTGCTTGGTCTTCAATGGGGAGACGAAGGAAAAGGGAAAGTTGTGGATGTATTAACTCCTCACTACGATGTTATCACCCGCTTTCAAGGCGGCCCTAATGCAGGGCACACCCTTGAATTCAATAATATTAAACATGTTTTACATACAATCCCCTCAGGAATTTTCAGAGATGATAAGATCAATGTTATCGGAAACGGTGTTGTAATTGATCCCTCTATCTTTAAAAAAGAGATCGATTCATTGTTGAAACTGGGATTCGATCTGACAAAAACCCTTTATATCTCCAAAAAAGCTCACCTGATTCTTCCAACCCACCGCTTATTGGATGCAGCCTCAGAGGCAGCCAAAGGAGATGCAAAAATCGGATCAACGCTCAAAGGAATTGGTCCGGCTTACCGCGATAAAATCGGGCGCGACGGACTCCGGGTTGGTGATATCCTCCATAATTTTGAAGAAAAATACCGGGTGCGTGTCAAACAACATACCGATCTTCTGACAAATTACTACCACTTTGATTATCAAACCGCCCTTAATGATTATGAAAAAGCGTGGTTTGAAGGTATTGAAACCATCCGTCAATTTCAGCTTATTGACAGCGAAACCTTCATAAACAATCAAATCAAGGCAGGGAAATCAGTAATCGCCGAGGGTGCGCAAGGAACCATGCTGGATATCGATTTTGGCTCCTACCCTTTTGTAACCTCTTCAAATACAATTACAGCAGGGGCATGTACCGGATTAGGAATTGCCCCAAATAAAATAGGCAAAGTATACGGCATATTTAAAGCCTACTGCACCCGCGTTGGAAGTGGCCCTTTCCCGACCGAATTAAACGATGCCACAGGCCAGAAGCTCAGGGATGTTGGTCACGAATATGGCTCCACCACCGGACGGCCGCGTCGTTGTGGCTGGCTCGATCTGGTTGCACTCAAATACGCCATCATGATTAACGGGGTTACCGAATTAATTATGATGAAAGCCGATGTACTCGATGATTTTGATTCAATCGCTGTATGTACCCAATATAAAATCTGTGACCAGCTCACCGAAGACTTTCCATACGAACTTGACGAAAGTGTTGTGCCCATCTATGAAACGCTTCCGGGTTGGAAAAAACCACTTACCGGGGTTACCAGCGAAAGCGAATTCCCAATGGAACTAAGTAATTACATCACTTATCTTGAGACACAACTTCAGGTTCCTATCTCAATCGTGTCAGTGGGTCCGGACAGATCACAAACGATAATCAGATAGTTTTATCCACCCCTCTAATGATTTCTGATATGGAATAAAAAATTCAATGTGCAAAATGAAAATATGAACAACAAAACCCATATCTTCATGAAAATATTTGATTTTGCACTTTGAATTTTTAACAGCTTGCTATTATTTCTAACTCCTCAGGTTTGGGTTATTTATAACTGATTAAATTTTTAATATCAGAAATTACAATGGCAAATACCACCTCCGAAACGATGGGCCTTTATACCGATTTTTATGAGCTTTCAATGGCTCAGGGGTATTTTCTGGCCGGTAAAAAAGAGGAGACTGCTCTCTTTGACTATTTTTACAGGACCAACCCCTTCGAAGGAGGTTTCGTTGTATTTGCAGGATTGTCAGAACTGCTTGAGTCACTTCTTTTATTCCAATACTCGGAACAAAATCTAAATTACCTTCATAAACTCGGATTTAATACCCAATTCCTCGATTACCTGAAAGATTTCCGTTTCAGCGGAACAATCTATTCGGTTAAAGAGGGCGAGCTGGTTTTTCCGAATGAACCACTCCTTAGGGTGGAAGGAAATATAATAGAGGCTCAGCTAATTGAAACTTTAATTCTGAATATTCTCAATTTTCAGTCACTAATCGCCACAAAAGCTTTTCGGATAAAATTAGTTTGCGGTGAAAAACCATTTGCCGATTTTGGTTTTCGAAGAGCTCATGGAACCGGAGGAGTCCAGGCAAGCAGAGCGGCAATCATCGGAGGTGCATCTTCAACATCAAATGTGCAGGCTGGGTTTTTATACGACATCCCTGTTTCGGGAACCATGGCCCATAGCTGGGTACAAAGTTTCGAATCGGAATTGACCGCATTCCGGAAATACGCCTTGTTCAATCAGGATCATTCCATTCTTCTGGTGGATACCTACGACACGTTAAAAAGTGGGATTCCCAATGCCATTATAGTCGCAAAAGAGCTGGAGAGTTCGGGAAACCGGCTGGCAGGAATCCGGCTCGACAGTGGCGATCTGGCTTATCTTAGCAAAAAAGTACGCCAAATGCTTGATGCCGCAGGATTAACCTATGTTAAAATCATTGCCTCAAACCAGCTTAACGAATACGTAATTTGCAACCTTAATGAACAACAAGCTCCCATTGACGGCTATGGAATAGGGACTGAACTGGTTACCGGCAAACCCGACTCAGCCCTTGACGGTGTTTATAAGATGGCGCTTTGTAACGATATCCCCCGAATGAAAATATCGGAAAATACCGAAAAAATGACCTACCCGGGAAGAAAGTCGCTATATCGGTATTATGACAGTGAAGGGAATTTTTTTCGCGACGGCATATTGCTCGAACAGCAAGATCCTGACACATGTGACCGTGTTTATAATCCGGTTCATCCGGATAAATGGACCGTGGTAAGCGGACTAACCAAAGAATTGCTCCATCATAAAGTATTTGAGAACAATAAAATCATTACACCCCTCCCCTCGCTGCAAGAATGTCACCAATATTTAGTTCGGCGTGAAAAGCGGTTAACGGCAGAACATAAACGCGTCATCAAACCACATATTTATAAAGTGGGAACATCAAAGCAATTACTTGATTTAAGGGATGAGCTCCGGGAAAAAATAAATAAACCAGAATAATCATGAAAAAGAGTATTAAGGGTACTATAACCGAACAGAATCTGCTAAAGGCATTTGCCGGCGAATGTCAGGCAAAAAATCGCTATGAGTTATTTGCCGAAAAAGCGAAGAAAGAGGGATATGAACAGATCGCTGCGATATTTACAAAAACAGCCAGCCAGGAACAATCGCATGCCAAGCAGTTTATTAAATTCATGGAGGGTGGTGCAATTGAAATAACCTCCCAATTTTCAACAGGTATCTCGGATCAGACCATAGAAAACTTAAAGATTGCGATCGGGGAAGAGAGCCGGGAAGAATCCTCCCTGTATCCCCACTTCTCGAAAGTTGCCAGGGAAGAGGGTTTTCCTGCCATCGCGGCGATCTTTCATTTGATCGCAAGGGTGGAGGCAGAACATGCCAAACGATTTAAAAAATTACTGAAAAGACTCGAAGATGGGACAACCTTTCGCCGGGATAAACCGACCCGATGGGAATGCCTTAAATGTGGACATGTGCACGAAGGAGAAAATCCACCTCAGATTTGTCCCGCCTGTAACCATCCCATCGGCTATTTTGAGGAGATGGTCGAAAACTATTGAAATCCAAAGAAATGAGCACCTTACCGACCACAACCTTTTCACAATATGTCATACCAGGCCAAAATCAAAAGATACCTGCAGATTCTTCAGTCAATTGAAAAATCACAATTTCCTACCACTATTGAGATCATTCATAAGATGGAGGAATCAGGAATAAAAGTCTCTGACCGACAATTAAAACGGGATATCGAAAGTCTGCGCGGCGAATTCGGCCTCGACCTGCAATATTCATCCCATAAAAAGGGATATTATTTGGGTAATGATGATGACACTTTCCCGTACTTTCTGAAATTACTCGAGTATTCCCAAAATATAGAGCTGCTGACAAGCTATTTAAAGGAGGGTTCTGACATCTCTGAGATTATTGATTTTGAAGAATACCATTCGTTTAAAGGTCTTGAGTATATTCATGATATTGCCTTTTATATTAAAAACGGATCGGTAGTCAACCTTAAATACAAACGTTTTAATTCGGATACAGAGAAAGAGTACACCTTTCACCCCTTTCTGCTACGCGAATATATGAAACGATGGTATGTAATCGGAACCATCACCGGAGGTCAGGAGATAAGAACATTCGGTTTGGACCGGATTGTCAGCTTAATCGATACGGGTAAAAAATTCAAAAAGGGGGGGACAAATAAAATTGCGGCACAATTCAGAAATATAATTGGAATAACAGCCCCCGAACCCGATATCCCTATCGAAATAGAGCTCCAGTGCCTGCCCTATCAGGGAAACCTACTCAAGACCCTCCCACTACACAGGTCGCAGAAAATCTTACTGGAGACTCCCGAAACGATTCGAATCGGTTATAAAATGGTTGTAAACTTCGAATTAAAACAACGGCTGCTGATGATTTCAACCCAGGCAAAAGTAGTCAAACCGGAAAGCCTAAAACGGGAGATGGAAGAGATGCTTCTTGAGGCAAGTCAGTTTTATCGTGTAATCTGAACCGGACAGCATATCGGCGAAGACAAAATAGAAAGTCAAAGGGCTAAATCAAAATGAAACCAGCAAAGGGCTGGCAGAAATTTGATTTTTGAATTTTAACTTTTATATTTTGAATTATTTTTCCGAATGGTATGACCTGTTTTGGCATAGTGAGATCGTAGTTTTACAGAAAATAAAAAACTATGGAAACGAAACATCAGGTTCACAATTTGATTATCCTCGATGAAAGCGGATCGATGGATTCAATTAAAAAAACGATTATCGAAGGATTTAACGAAATCGTCCAGACCGTTAAGGGGATTGAGAAGGAATTCCCCGAGCAGGAACATTTTATCTCACTGGTAACTTTTAACGGACTGGGACAAAAACTGCTTCACTTTATTGATCCGGTTAGCAGGCTCGAGCAAATTGACGAGAAGCGATACCGCCCTGATGCCTCAACCCCATTGTTTGATGCCATGGGGTATAGTTTTGCCAAATTACGCCAGGTAGTAGACAACCTTACCGATTACAATGTATTGGTAACCATTCTCACCGATGGAGAAGAGAACGCTTCATCCGAATATACGGGAAGTGCAATTAAAAAATTAATCGATGAGCTCAAATTAAACCGCTGGACTTTTACATACATCGGAACCGATCATGATGTAGAGAAATTTGCTGCCTCTATCTCAATAACCAATACGATGGTTTTCAATAAAAATGAAGCCGACATGAAGGCAATGTTTGTCAAAGAGCAGTCATCGCGACGCAATTACAGTGAAAAAATCAGGGAAAAGAAGGCTACGGGAGATGATTTTTACAAAGAATAAATGAGTCTGTCTAAAAACGCTGTTGCCCTTTGTGAATCCTCTGTGCAACTCTGTGTAACTATTTGTATATGAATGAATCACATAGCTACACAGAGCAGGCACACAGTCTCACAGAGCAAGAAAGTAGTTTTTTATGGCTTTTAAGACGCCGTGATTCAGATCTTATTCTGCAAACTACGCCATCCACCACCATTATAGACTTCGGCAAGGCCATTCCCTTTGAGAATACTTTTTGCTGACGAGCTTCTCATCCCGGAGGCACAGCAGGTGATAACCGGTTTATTTCGTTTCTTTAGCTGAGGCAGGTTACTTCCAAGTTTTTCAAGCGGGATATTAACAGATCCCCGGATATGACCACCGGCATACTCACCATTGCTGCGTACATCCACAATAATTGCCCCATCTTTTACTAATTGTGCAAAGTCAGGTTTTTCGGAAATAAATAATTTTTTAAGGAAATCAAGCATAGAGGTTGTATAATTTCATTTAATATGTCCGCAAAAATACAATTAAACAAAACGGTACTCTGTGACAAAGGTTACAGAAGCGATATTTTATTGCGCGAAAGTGCAATGAGTTTCTCATGCTCCATTTGCTTTAGAACACGGCTTACCGCTTCACGCGTAATCCCAAGTTCGTTGGCCAGTTGCTGATGGGTGACAGTGATCTCCTTTGATTGAAAAAGGGATGATTTTTGCTTCAGTAAGTGTAATAACCGGGTGTCCACTTTTTGAAATGCAACGGCACTTAATACTTCGAGCAACTCCTCAAAACGTTTCTGATAAAGGGCAAAAATAAAATCGGCCCACTCGGGAAACTCCCTGATCCATTCGCTTGCCTTGGCTACCGGAATTAAAAGCACTTCAGCATCCTCTTCAACCACAGCCATTATCTTGCTGGTATTATCATTAAACCCGGCAAGGAATGACATGACACAACTCTCGGCCGGTTTGATATAATAAAGTAATATCTCCCTCCCTTTGTCATCGGTGCGGATAACCTTAATACTTCCGGAAAGAACAATCGGAATCGATTTAATATAATCGTTGATATTTAAGATTGTGGTTCCGGCCGCATAAGACTTTACCTGTCCCGAAGCATAAACTTCCTTGCTTAAAATTGTGTGAAATAACGTCTTTGTTGCCATGGCTTAAATTCAAAGTGGAAAGGTCTTCAATATTTATCTGAATACCAAATAAAAATGGGGAGCAGTGACTATCCATTCTGAAAATTAGTACACCCAGGAATTACTGATTCCTCGTCCCAATCGGCCCGCCCCGGCTTATCAGGCAACCAGCTCAATAAGTATAGAATAAACCTTCTTTTATTCCCCGTGACCCAAAGATTTATTATGGCAAAGAATGAACTGATTAATATTCAAGCTTAATAATGAAGTCGTTGGCATCCCTTTCAATCAGGTGCCCAATGAGTTTATTTTAAACCAAAATATTAGCAAAATGCAATTCAGGATGCTGTAATTATTACTTATGCACTCTAATGGCACGACGAATATTTATTCAGACTTAGCCAATAATTTAGGATTGGCACAAAAATCAATTAACAGGTTAATTAATTCCATTCAGGAGCTAAAAGAATACGGTGATCTGAACAGCCAGAAAATCTCTAATTCAACAATTTAGACTATTAATATGAAATTCAGAACTGAACTAAAAGCATGATAAATCATTTAACTATTGGCATAACGGAAAAGGTCAAAAAAATCGATTATTGGTATAGTACACTGGTTTAATAAAAGATATTCCAACAGATAATACAATTCAGCTTTAACAAAGATCTCTTTTAAAAAGCTTATATTGCCAATCAAAAGCATACATGATACCCAATAATTCAGAATAAAGAAAATATATAAATAGTAAATTCAATAACCCCAATAGATTAGAACAAAAAATTATCTTACAACCAATAGCTTATGGAATTATTAAATAGCCATTGCTGCTGCCGCTGAATTAAAAATAGATTCAACGCCTATTGGAGGGTTTGATAATGCCAAATTGGATGTTTTATTAAATCTCAAAGAAAAAGGGTTGAGAAGTGTTGTACTGCTTCCATTGGGTTATCGGGATGCCGAAAATGACTGGCTCGCAAATCTGAAAAAGGTACGTACACCCAAGGATCAGTTTATAACTGAATTAAAATAAAAAAGAAGAACTTAACGATTTTCACCAGGCTTTAAAAGCAAACGCTTCTGATAGTTTCAAAACATTTATCACCAACATCAATAATCCGAATGCCATCTTTTGACGACATAGACATCTTGCTGCTAAACAACCGTCCAAATGACAACTTTTTAGGACTAACACCAACAGAGGTTCATAATTTACTATACGATACATTCGATGAAAGATCTATTCTTAAATTCAGCGATGATCTTGATGATGAAACACTTGACCAGATTCCGTTATTCCGTATAGTTGAGGAGTATTTAAAAATAATCAATCGAGATCAACAGATTAAGCTTACCCCCTTGGGAGCACTGCCACGAAAAGTAATTATTGAACTTTATGATAAGCGAATTTTACTTGACGATCATATTGAAAACGGCATAACGAAACTTTGGAAAGAAGAAGATTGTATTTCAATCCGAAGTGCCGGGTTGACAGCAGAACTTGCTGGTCTTGTTAGAAAGGCAAACGGTAAAATTGCCTTAACAAAGAAAGGAGTAAAACTGCTACAAGTAGAAAACCGCATACAATTATTCAAAGTCTTCTTTCAAGCATTTACTAATAAATTTGATTGGGGATTTAATGACCTATATCCTAATGAACCAATCGGACAACTTGGTTGGGCCTTTTCGGTATATATGCTGACAAAATTTTTGACTCAAGAAAGTACAGCTGATTTTTATGCAGAGAAATATATGAATGCATTCCCGCATTTTATTTCACTTTTCAGGCCATCCTATTCATCATCTGACAGACAGTTTAGTCATTGCTATGGCATTAGAACCTTTGGCAGGTTTCTACTTTGGTTTGGCTTTGTAACAGTTGAAAAGCAAAAGAAATATTTGGATTTGGGAACAGATAAATTTAAAGGTACTGATTTGATTAATCAGGTTTTTACCTTTGACGATTAGATAAAATAATCGAAACTGTACCAATTAAAACTCACCAGACATTAGGCACAATTGAGACAATATATTTCGAAAAGATGAATATTGAAGTGGTAAATTGCGACTATAATGCTATTTTTAATTTACTTAAAGACTGGTCATCTAATTGAATATTATTCTGTTACGCGTTTAATTTAATACCAAACCATTCTTTAGTCGCGGCATACAATTGATCGGAACCTTTATTCGGTATCTCAATTGCATCAGAATAATGTTGTGCCATCACCAACGATGGGCAAAAAAGAAATAAGAGAAATAATTTTTTCATGGAAATTGGTTAGGTTTTAAGGGAGTCTAAGGGTAGATAATAAAAGACAAAAACAACTAAATTACGAATATACCATAAATTTACTCTTTAGAAGATTTATTTATGACAGCTGCACATGACCTTACCCAATTATAGATTTTGACCCAAACAGTGCACCATTATTGCCAAATTCCGTGTATTCTTATTTTACCGAAAACGGTCTAACTTTATGGGAAGGGCTGGATAAGTATTTTCAGATTCAAAATCATGTGAGAATAGATCAATCTTTAGATTATCAAACGCCCAAACAGCGGTATGAATTAGCGGCCTAAATCGAGAATAACTTTTTTTTGGTGTTGAATACCAAAAAGTTATTTCCCGCTTTGTCCGAGGGAAAAATAGCAGCGCATAAACATCTTAACTTGCTGCATTTATTGTCCGAAGAATCGGGAGTAGCTTAATAAAAGAAATTTTTAAGTTACGAAAATAATCTTAGCGAAATAGAAGAATTTTAATGCTTTAAAAGGAAGTTTGGTTTAGCTTTGATTCAAATAATATGCTATTTGTACCATGGAGCGGTATAAACTTCCAGAAATCGGGGGCAATAATATCGTTCTGCGAAAATTCCAAGAACCTGACTGACAAATTTTTGCAAATAAAAGTACCAATATTATAGCCCCACCCTGAAAAGAGTAAATATTCTTGCAATTTGAATATTGCAGGGTGCAAATAAAGGTGCAAATAAAAACCACCTACTGAGCTAATCTCTGTAAGTGGTTGATTTATAAGAGCGGAAAACGAGACTCGAACTCGCGACCCTCAGCTTGGGAAGCTGATGCTCTACCAACTGAGCTACTTCCGCCTTTTTTATTTCTTACGCAAAAGTAGAATATTTTTTGAAGATTAAAGCCACAAAATCTCAGATTCGCATATTATTTTAAAGACTAATCTGCGGATACCCGGGTGATTTAAGCGTTAATTGATACCCCTGATCCCAATCGTTATTCTGCAATACCCGCTGTACATTAACCTCAAATAACTTGCGAATAACAATACGGGTAATATCAGGATAATTAACAATCACCTTCTCATCCGAATTAAGCCACTCTTCAATCTTACCATAATGCCTTTTCTTAAGACTCTTGATCACCGGAATCCCCATAAGCTCAAGAGACGCGGCATTGCACTGCTGCTCATATTGCCCCTTCATGGGGATGACCATAACCTTCTTTCCAAGAAAAAGGGCCTCCGCTGGTGTCTCAAATCCGGCACCACAGAATACCCCTTTCGATTTTGCCATATCAGCCACAAATTCATCATTGGTGATTGGTTTGATCAAAACATTACCCTCCTGATATTCCTCCTTTGACCGCTTTGAAAAGACATGCCAGTTGGTATTCCCAAAATGAGAAAGCTTTTTAATTAACCGCTGATCATCATAAGAGGGTAAATAAACGGTATAATGATCAAGTTCTTCAACCAAACTTTCCCTTACCTGACTCCTGATAACAGGGGTGAAAATATTCTTGTCGTATGACTCAAAATGAAACCCGAAAT
This sequence comes from Prolixibacteraceae bacterium, assembly GCA_947475715.1. Lineage (GTDB taxonomy): Bacteria > Bacteroidota > Bacteroidia > Bacteroidales > Prolixibacteraceae > JAAFHB01. Next base: position 3,509 of record CANJNY010000005.1, on the reverse strand, counting down.
GCATCATCGCAGGGGCATAATTGCGAAGGATAAACTGTCCGAAATAATCCTGTTTTAAGGGGAAGGGGACTTTCTTACTTAACAGTGATCCCTGATGACTGAGGCCAATACATGGGACTTTTTTCTTATAACATGCCCATGCTGAAACCGGCTCAAAATCATTAATCACAAAATCGTATTCCTCGACAGGCAATTGAGCAATCTCTTTCTTTAGGTTGGAAAGATTCGCGTTGATTGAGGTATTCCACATGTCAATGCCTCCATTTTTACCAAACCAGAAACTTAATCCTTTAAACCTGTATTTTACTGGAACCCCAAGCTCAACATCACATTGGGTACCACTGACCAAAATATCACATTCACAATACTCCTGAAGGTGGGGAATTATTTCGCGAGCACGACTAATATGGCCATTCCCGGTCCCTTGTATCGCATATAAGATCTTCATAGGTGTAGGTATATTAAAAAATTTATGAGTACTCAATTCCGGAAGTCAACCAGCATGTTGTTAAACAAATCTTTTACTTTAACATCCACCATCGTTTCGTGATCTGAAACAACTCCATCGGACAGATCAACAAAATCATTCCGGAAATTAAAGATCTTCCACTCTCCTTGATTATACTCCAGGGAGGTGAGATTTTCAATCCAGTCGCCTGAATTAAGATATTTTACACGTTGATTTCCAACATTAACCATTCTGATTTCAGGTTTATGGATATGTCCGCAAACAACGGTTTCGATCTCTTTCCTTGCAGCAGCAGAAGCCACGGTATCTTCAAAGGCGTTGATAAATTTAACTGCACCCTTTACTGACTCCTTTATTTTTTTTGAAAATGATACCGGTTCCAATTTAAAAAACCGGCCAATTGAATTTACCAGGGTATTGAGCCAGATCAGTGAATCATAACCAATAGCACCCAATTTGGACAACCATTTAGAATACTGCATCACCACATCGAAGACATCGCCATGAAAAAACCAAACTGTTTTTCCTCCAAGTTCAAGTTTCAGCTCATTGAGGATTCGAAGCTTACCTATTTTCATTCCGCTGAATCTGCGGAACATCTCATCGTGATTACCGGTGATGTAGTAAACCGGGCAACGATCAGAGGCAAGACCGATCAGGTGTTTAATGACCTTTAGATGTGATTTGGGGAAATAGCGCTTTTTAAATTGCCAAATGTCAATAATATCACCATTTAAAATCAACGTTTTGGGCTTTATACTTTTCAGGTATTTCAATAAATCGCCTGCCTGACATCCCGGTGTTCCCAAATGAACATCTGAAATTACTACCAATTCAACTACACGCTTATCGTCCATTCATTTAGATTTTTTCAACTGCTAAAGAAGCTAAATTGAATTACGAAATAATTACAAACCAATTAAGAATTGATTACAATTCAGGATAATTGAATCCTAAGTAATTCTTTTCATGACTACTACTATCCCCTTCCTTTGTATGCTTTTAGCAAATATCAAAGGGATGGCAAGAAAGAAAGAAAGAAAGGAATGCACAAAACCCTATCCGCCAAACGGCGGTCACTTTAAAAAATTTAACCAATATATTTAGTACCAAATTGGTGTTTTGGTGTTTTGGGGCATTTTTTTTATCCCTGTTAAGAATAAAAAACTACCCAAGTAAATCCCGAAACCAAAGACCCGAATCTTTCACGGTCCTTTCCTGGGTGTCAAAGTCATTATACACAATGCCGAAACGTGGGCGATTCCCTTCGTCCCATTCAAAATTGTCAACAAAGGTCCAGGCAAAATAACCGGTCACATTGGCTCCATCTTTCTTGGCTCTCAAAACATTATGAAGATAACGCTTAAAGTAACTGATCCGCTGCTGATCGTTGACGCGTCCATTCACCAATGTATCAGGGAATGCTGCACCGTTTTCGCTAATGATCAATTCTTTAACATTGTATTTAGAAAACTGCATGATGATATCGTACATACCATCGGGCGAAACCTCCCACCCCATTTCGGTCACTTCTGCCGTACGATGTGGTTTAACCCGATTTGCCCAGATCAGCGGAAGCAACGAAGGCTTGCTGATTACCCTGAAATAACTTTGAACTCCAATAAAATCAAATTCAAATTTCAAATTTTCATGATCCTCCGGAAAAATATATTTATCAATTTTTTTCAGAAAAGGAAGCTCCCGATAGGGATAACCCATACCTAGAGAGGGCTCAATAAAAAGACGGTTTAGCATCACATCTAGCCGTTGAGAGGCCCTGTGATGACGTGCAGATTTTTTCTGAGGTTCGGTAAATGCGCAGGAGAACGAAGTTCCGACATGACTGTTTTTTACATTATTCCGAATAATACGTCCCCCTGCCGCCTGACAGAGACATGCATGATGCACCGAAGAGAGAAATTTTGCTATTCCGCTTTGCTGAGGAGCATGCATTCCTGAAAGATAACCTAAAGTAGTAAAACTTGCAGGTTCATTAAGCACCATCCAATGTCTGATCCGGTCGCCAAACTTTCTGGAACATAAATCGGCATATTCCGAAAACCACCCGATCATATCCCGATTACTCCAACCTCCCTGATCTTCAAGTTTCTGTGGAAGATCCCAATGATACAGCATCGCCCAGGGTTCAATTCCCAGCTCAAGGGAGGCATCAATCATCCGGTTATAAAAATCAATTCCTTTTTCATTAATCTGACCTGTCCCATTTGGTAGAATCCGGGGCCAGGAAAAGGAAAACCTGAAATTATCGAAATTAAGTGATTTCAGCAATTGCAAATCATCTGGGTAGCGATTGTAAAAATCGGTAGCAACTTTTCCATGGGTATTATCCTTAACATTCCCAGGCTTATTGGTAAATCTGTCCCAAACAGACTCCCCTTTCCCATGTTGATTCCACGCCCCTTCAATCTGATAGGCAGCAGTTGCGACTCCCCAATAGAAATCATTGCCAAAATCAGTTTTCCGAAGCTCATTACTATCTACTACCGGTTCCAAATTCACATTTTTGTTTCTGCCAAAAGAAGATGAAGAGGTAAGATATCGTAAAAAACTTAATTTATTCATTTGCCTATTTTCCAAAAAAATCAAAAAGCAAAAGTATTATTTTTCATCTGACTTCAATATTTATATGAACCATCTTAAAATTTAGCCGATTTTGAGATCTTAACAGCAACAAATCAAGATTATTAGCCTGGTAATCGCACAGAAAAATGTAACATCTATTAACAGCGATGTAACATAAATGTAACATCGCAGTATGATATTTGATGTGTTGAAAATCATTTAATCTAAAACATGAAAAAGCTAAAAGTATTCTTATTGTTAGTGGTATCCGTTATGGCACTTAATTTAAGTGCCCAGGAACAAAGTCAAGCCGAAAAAATATCGGAACTAAACGACAAGGTCAATGGACTCCTTGAAAGAGCTGCTACAAGCGAGTCGGATCTTTCAAAACTGACAAAGATTAAAGTTTCGGGCTATATTCAGGCTCAGTATCAGAATTTCGAAAGTCCTGCATTGC
>CANJNY010000004.1 GCA_947475715.1 Prolixibacteraceae bacterium | reverse complement strand
TGATTTCCTGCAATAATCAATACAGAATCGGAGATTGCCTGGCCCGAAAGACTGGTGCCTGCAGCCCGAAACGTAACAGGTATTGAAAGTCGGGCACTCTCCCTAAGTATGAGAGAGACCTCCAGCTCATCTTTTGCCTTGATGACCATTTTGGGGATAAGCCGGTAAAAGCTCGCATCTGTTCCGAAGGCCAGGGTATGCATCGGATCATGAAAGATCCGTTTTGAATCAATAACCGGTGTCAGTTTCTGAAAAAGCGTCTGGTAAATTCCTGCAAGCATAATCTGTTCTGAATTTGGAATGGTGGTAAAATTAGGCAAATAAATTCTGAAGCCTATTTATTTATTAATTTTGGATTCCTAAAAAAGATTGAATATGACAAAGATTGAAATCGTCAGTGGAGATATAACCAGATTGCAGGTGGATGTAATTGTCAATGCAGCCAATTCATCCCTTTTAGGTGGTGGTGGAGTGGATGGTGCGATTCATCGCAGTGCCGGATCGGAGCTATTCTCAGCCTGCAAACTGCTGAACGGCTGCAATGCCGGCGAGGTAAAAATAACCCCTGGATTCAGGCTCCCGTCCCCCTATGTTATCCACACTGTAGGCCCTGTATGGAAAGGGGGCGGTAACGACGAAAATCAAACGCTTGCTTCATGCTACCAAAAAAGTCTCCGGTTAGCATCCGAAAATAACCTTCGCACAATCGCTTTTCCGAACATCAGTACCGGGATTTACGGCTTTCCTAAATCCCTGGCTGCTAAGATTGCCCTTGAAACCGTTCGTGATTATCTGGCAAATCATATCGAAATCGAACGTGTACTATTTTGTTGTTTTGATGAGGAAAATCTGGCTCTCTATAAGGGAGCGGTTTCGGAACTGGTTCTGTTCGAGAAGGTCGTATCAGAACAGGATATTATCCTCACCTCAAAACTGGCCTCAATCATTTGGAATGAACATTATGTCCCGATGATCGGACAGGAACAGGTCGATTATATGCTGTCAAATTTACAGTCGCCTGAAGCCATCGAAAAACTGATCAATAAGGAAGGTTACCAATATTATATCATCTACCATCATTCAGAACCCTCGGGATACATATCGATCAGGCAGAAAGGTAATGATTTGTTTTTGAGTAAGTTTTATTTGATCCGTGAGAAACGAAGAACCGGACTGGGCAGGGAGGGAATGAGATTTATTTCCTTGCAAGCCCGAATGTTGGGTCTGCAGCGGATATTTCTTACTGTCAATATCAACAATCTCAATAGTATTAAAGCCTATAAAAAACTGGGATTTCAAATTGACTCTCCTGTAATTACACAGATCGGAGCAGGATATATCATGGATGATTATAATATGAGTTTGCAGCTCTTGTAACCTTCCCTGATAATCCTCCTCCTTCTGTTTTTAGATTCTCAACGGCTTACCAGAAGGGAGCTTTCTTTAAGGCTTTCCGAAGCGCCGGGTCCTTTTCAGTTGCTTATTATAGTCCTTTATTTATTCTCTCAGTTTATTTTTCAACAGGTGCCCATCGTTATGCGAGAGTCATAACTTGTGAATCTTAATTATCAGGTTATTAGTCAAATAGCTCCTGTAAACTTCCAAAGTAATCCGATTCCCAACCCTCTGAGATATTTTCATAAGCATCGTCAGGGATATTGGACTGGTGAACCTCTACATTGGTTCCCTGTTTGTCGGGATGAAGCTTAATGGTTACAATTGAATCGGATTCTTCACCGAAATACCAGCATTGGACAATCTTGTGATCAGGTACGAACTCCAGATTCCGACCCACAATTTCTCCATCCCATAGGGAGAAGTCGCTTTCTGGTTCGGTGCTCATAATTGCTGCCTCGCCGGTCCAGATCTCAATCATTGTAGGATTGGTAAGGGCGTTATAGATATCGGCAGGGGATGCATTGAGTTTAAAATATCGCTTAAAATCTTTCATAGTTTTATGGGGACTTTTTGTTCAAAAATAGATAAAATCGATTAGAATTTATAGGCAAATCCGATTGTAAATAACTCTTCAAACTGTAATTTGGGTTTTTGTCCGGTTACTTTTCCGGCTCCGTCATATACCGGGAATTTGGTATTGTAATCATAAATCATTTGTGTCATAATCCGCACATTTATAAATCGGTTAACTTCCATCAGAAGTACCTGTTCCCATTCAAATGCCATTTTACGGAAAGGGTACATGTAGTTATTAAAGAACTCACCTTTTGTGTCATAACTGATATTGTCAGCAATTTTTTTGTGCCAGTTTGCCTTTACAATAAGACCGGGTTCCCACAACTTCTTTGTTCCGGGTAACAAACCAAATTTTGAAGGTTTAATTAGTGTTGTATCCCTGATATAGGTCGTTTTTGAAGTCAGAGGAGAGAGGAATAATGAAAAATCCTTACTGGGCTTATAATCAAGACCCAATGAGAAAGTGAGGAATCCGGGTGCCATAAATGCAGAGATTGGATTAACCTTATCCGGGAATGCATATCCATTGGCAATCTGTGTCCTGAAGTTGGTTTCTGCCGAATAGAACCATTTTTTGAAAGCAGACAACCCTAGCCGGCTTTGAAGCTCAATCTTATCATCATTTTTCTCTAAACCTCTCGATCTGCTCTTGTTTACTCCATAGCGAAACTCTGCACTGTTTTCCCACTTAACCTTTGGCTTTGAGTAATTTGCAGTGTATTTACTGATAATTAATGCAGCCAGGGCACTCTCGCCCCCTTTCGCCCAGTTTGTAAGCGAAGTTTGAGTAAACCCAACAGAGCCGTTACCCCTGAGGGTCCATGGCGGATAAACAACTTGTTTTAGATTGACCTTCAATAATTTCTTATCCGGAGCTTTTGTTTCAAAAGTTATAGTTCTGTTCTGTGTTTCAGCATATCGCGTCAGTTTTACCCCATCATCAATAACCAGTTTCAATTCTCCCTTACGGTTATTAATCAGGATCACACTCAGCGAATCGTTTTGAGCATTCTTGAGATACATCCTGATCGGTTTCATCGATCGGTTTGCCGTCCAGAGTTCAGCTTTAGAGTCGCTCAGATTAGTCAGACGAATCAAGGTAGAATCGCCTTCTGCATGAGTAATCAAGTAATGAAGCGCAAGACGAAGAGAATCATTTACGACGCTGACCGTTTTTTGGTTATAGTCAGTGAGCAGCGCCAGATTTTGATCAGCTACCGATTTTTTATAATCTTTTATCCTTAAGTCGGTTTTCTGAGCAATTATTCCGGACCGATAACTAAAGGTTATTTTATCACGCCATCGGTTCATTACCGAATCATTATAAGCTTTTCGAGAGGTCATAAAAAGGACATTTAATGTCGAATCCATAGCTGCACCGGTCATATTGGCAGGGAATCGTAACGCCGCAATCTGGTTATTCAGACTCAACATAAAATCCTTAGGAAGCTCCTTTTGTTTGGCTAACAGAATATTCATTTCCCCTTCAGGCACATAGGGTGCCTTCGAGAGTTCAGATTCCATAACCATCATTGGTACAATTATATTGCTGTTATTCAAGCTGTCAAACAGATCTTTTTTAATGGTCTCAATACTTCGATCAACTTCGGAATCTGCGATGTATCCAGGAACATCTTTAAGATTCCGGATATTCTCAGGATGCCTGTCCATGAAATAAACAACCTTCCCTTCTTTCAATAAACTTTTCAGGTTCAGTACCACGGTATCCAAAGGGGCGTTTTCAGCATAGTTTAATACCCCTTGTATTGGATTTTTATATTGATTATCAGTGATATACCATTCATTGCATGAAGAAAGCAACTTATTGAGAAAATTGACGCTCCATTTTATTGAATCATTTACCTGATCACCAGCGTACAGCTCTTTTTCAGAAACCGAATGACCGGAATTTTCCGCCAGGAGGTTGAAAGAATTAAAGGCTGCTAGAAATAAAATTGATCTTATTATTACTTTTCTGATCATGGTCAACATCTTTGTAATTTAGAAGCCAAAAATAGCTAAAAGGTATTTATATTTGGAATGTTTCTTCTACCAGAATCATCCTGGAATGAAATTAAGCCGTCAGATCATTTATTTAACCGAATTTCTAAACTTAACCTGAGTGAAAAATTTCAATCTTCGAATTTTGGGCTTCCTTATTTCCCTAACAATAAATGTGCCTGAAACAGGTGCAAAAGAAATCATTCGCATCAGACAGAATTCAGCGACCAAAACAGTCGTGCTGACGGATGGCTCTGGAAAGTTGGCGCTCCGGATAAACTACGCTTCCGGATGCAGGATTGATCAGGTAGTGGTGAACGGCAAAAATAGCTGTGCTGCTTCGGGTGTATTTACGAATGTTAAAACAGCTTTAAATACGTTCTCATCCAAATTGTCCGGAGTGAGGCCTGTTCTAAAAGTGCTTGATAATTGTTTGATCATTAATAATATAGAATATGGCGACACCCTGCTGAAAATAAATGAGCAGTGGCAGTTTACATCCGAACTGAATGGAATAAAATTGGAAATCAGACGCCAATACGATCGGGACATGCTGGTTGAGGATATCGCGATGCCAGTCTGGAACTTTACCAACCTCTCTGTTTGGAAGGGTGGCATCCTGAATAACGGAGGGATGGTATGGTGCAAGTACCTGACCAATAAAGGGGATGTCTTAGGGATGCATACCAACGGGGCAACCTTTTGGAATCCTGAATCGGGTGACGGTTTGCAGATTACTTCAACTGCAAAGGAGGGGAGATACTTCGCTTCAAAGTTTTTTCATGGTCCGGATGATGAATTTTCGTTTGTCCAATACCAGACTGGTTCTGAACTTCAGCCCAGGTATCAATTGAACCGTTTTGTTACAGGGAAAGAGGATGTATTTGCTCCGTTTTCAGTTCAAAAAGGTTCAATAATATCCAATATACACCTGCGGTATGTCGATTATAATATGGAATATCCAACGGGTAATCTTCCGCAAATTGATGCATCGTCAGTGCGTGAAATCCGCAATACAACAGCCAGGTATGGCGTAGTTGATCAGAATATAATGGGCGGAAACGGATGGACAACCAACTGGAAATGTCTTCATGAACCTTTCTTTGCCCAGATTGGACTATTTGTCGATGATCAAAATTATACCCGGAATTTCTCGTCAACTTTGGATCAGGAGCGCGATCTGGCCATGACTAAAGAGGGGCGTGTTCTTTCGAGGTGGCATAATGAACCCGGAGATGAGATGCCCGGAACTTATAATGCCCAAACAGGTTACTACGAAACTCAATGGGGGTATACCATTGACTCACAAACAGGATATGTCATTAATACCGCTGAGCAGTTTGATCTGAATGGCGACCTGAGGTGGCTTAAGGGGCATAAGGGGAGCTGCGAAAAGGCACTCGACTGGCTGATTCGGAGAGACAGTAATAAAAACGGTTTATTCGAAATGATGTGTGATAGCTATCTTGAGAAAAAGTGCAGCGATTGGCTTGACGTCATTTATGCAAGCTTCGAGAACGCTTTTGTAAACGCACAAATGTATGAGGCGCTTAACCATTGGGCAGATTGCGAAAAGGTTTTGGGGGACTCTCAAAAGGGAGACTATTATGCAGGAATTGCCTTAAAACTTAAGGAAACATTCAATAAAGATGTGGCAGATGGTGGATTCTGGTCTCCCGAAAAAAAATGTTATATCTATTGGCGGGACAAGGATGGGACTCCCCATGGGGATAATATCGTCACCCCGGTTTCCTTCGAGGCAATCGCTTTTGGCCTCTGTGAAGACCCTGCCAGAATCAGGGAGATCCTGGGAAATATAGAAGCCAGAATGGTTGCTGAAAACCTTTTTCACTGGCCATTGTGCTTCGACTCATTCAAAAAAGAGGAGGTGGAAAAGGGTAACTGGCCCTTTCCAAACTATGAAAACGGCGATATTTTCCCTTCCTGGGGTTATCTTGGAGTCAAATCCTATCTTAAATATGATCATGAAATTGCCCTGAAATATGTGAAAAATATTTTGGCTCAATATAAAAAGGACGGCCTTTCCTCACAGCGATTCAGCCGGAAAACACAGGCCGGGATAGGTTCGGATATCCTTGCTGGAATTTGCACCACCGTAACGGCACTTTATAAAGATATTTATGGTATTCGTCCCAAATGGAACCGCATGGGATTGGAACCAAATCTCACTGCATCACTTAATGGGACAGAATTTGATTATACGCTGCGGAGTGTTAAATATAAAATTAGCTTAAATGAGCATGATTATAAACTTCAATCTGACCAGTTTAGAGTAAGGAGTTCTTCGGCATTTGGAGCTGATTTCTACGGTAATAAACTAGTGTTCTATCCCGGAAACGGAGAGGTGGCATTTTTAAGTATTCTCGGCAGCGGATCAGAGCAAATAGCCTTGGAGGTAAATACCTGGAATCGTTTTGAACCCGAATGGACCATATCCTCATCTGATAATTATCGTTTTGAAATCTTTGGGCTGGTTCCGAAGGTCAATTATACGTTAAAAGTAAATGGTCAATCAGAAAAATCGTACATTGCAGATAAAACCGGGAAAGTGGCGTTTTCCTGCCAATGCAGGGAGAGATCAACCTTAAAACTGGAAAAAATTTAACAGCACACTAAAACAAAACCAAACAAACTCTTTTACATGATGAAAAAAACAATTTTTGCGATTATTTTGTCTTTGGCATTAGTTGCCAATTCGCTGCTTATTTCGGCTGCAGTTCGTCTTCCGGCCATCCTGGGAAGTCACATGGTCTTACAACAGCAAAGCGAGGTTAAGTTGTGGGGCTGGTGTGGTCCGGCAGAGAAGATCGTTATCAAAACCAGCTGGGATACGATTACTTACAGGACAACCGGCGGATCAGGTGCGAGATGGCTCCAGAAAATAAAAACTCCTGTTGCAGGTGGTCCATATACTATTACAATCAATGAATCGACTATTCTTGAGGATGTGATGGTTGGCGAGACGTGGGTTTGCAGTGGTCAGAGTAATATGGAGTGGAGTGGTGACCAGGGGCTTAAACAGTCCCTGGATGAGATGCCAAACGCAACGAATCAGAAAATCAGATTTTTCTATGTTCCCAAATCCACCTCCGAATATCCGCAGGATGATTGTCAGGGAAGCTGGAAGGTCTGCTCCCCTGAGGAGATGAAGCATTTCAGTGCAGTAGGATATTTCTTTGGAAAGAAAATTCAGCAGGAGTTGAACATCCCGGTAGGTTTGATTAACAGTAACTGGGGCGGGACGGCAGCAGAAGTATGGACACCAAAGGCAGAGGTGGAAAGTGATCCGGAGTTGAGCATGGCTGCAAATAAAATTGGGGCTCTCGATTGGTGGCCAAACCTTCCGGGTTTAGCCTTCAATGCAATGATCAACCCGATTACCAATTTTGAAATTGCGGGTGTGGTATGGTATCAGGGGGAGAGCAATGCCGGTACCGCCTCAACCTATAAATCACTAATGTCTAAGATGATCATTTCATGGCGTCAGGCCTGGCAGAAGGAATTCCCGTTTTACTTTGTGCAGATTGCTCCATTTGCCGGATATGGCAATGAGAATGTGTGTCCGTTGTTGCGGGAATCTCAGACAAGCTGCCTCTCAATACCGAAAACCGGAATGGCCGTAATTTCTGATCTGGTTGATGATCTTAAGAATATCCACCCCGCAAATAAAATTGATGTAGCAGCACGACTTGCAAATATTGCGCTGGTCCAAACCTATGGTAAAAGTGGCCTGAACTATAAATCTCCAATGTATAACGGGATGAATACCGAAAAGGAGAAGATCAGAATCTCCTTTGATAATGCCCAAAATGGTTTGATCTCTAAAGACAAGGTGATTACGGAACTATTTATTGCCGGCGAAGATCGCCAGTTTCAGCCTGCAATGGCTAAAATAGAAGGTGGCACCCTTGTGGTCTGGAATAAAACCATCAAAGCACCTGTTGCCGTAAGGTTCGGTTTTAGCAATTCGGCTATTCCTAACCTGTTTAGTAAGGAGGGTTTGCCGGTTAATTTATTCCGTACCGATAACTGGAAGGTTGATACAGCACCTGTGAAAAAATAATATAATCCTGGAGACGTTCGATCGAACGTCTCCAGGATCCAACGTCTCTACAAGACATTTAAAACATTCGTGGAATTCCCAGTTGTGTTTTACCTGAGGAGTGATATTTGATATTCTCGTTTGGCACAGGTTTCTCACCCACAACAGACCAATTCTGAGGATTTTGCCCTTCGGGTACAAGGGTGATTAATTCTTCAGGTTTTGTTTTAATCACTGCCGTTTTGCTACTCACGATTCTAATCTTTTTTGTGAGATTTGATTGAATTATTGCTTTAGTCCATGGTAACTCCAGCTTGCAGGGGTTACCATGAAGACTTTTGATCGAGATCCACTGTACCTCTGCGGCTTTAATTTCGGAAGAGATGACAAACCCACCCTGCGCATGAAGGGTGAAGCGCGCGGTTTTCCTGCCACTGAATGCCGGAAATATCCTGATCGTTCCGTCGTAACTCTGGAGTAATGATTCGTTTATCCCGGTTGCCAGCACCGACATCGCCTCCATCGACATGTGGCGGAATGGCCATGCGGGAATTGGAACTTTCTCCCCATTAGGCGATCCAACCACATTGACCAGATTGGTTTTAAAGTAAGAGCTCCCATCTGCGTCTTCTTTCACCTCCGAGCTGATATGGCCCCACCCGTTCACGAAAAATTGCCAGTTCATCGGGAAATGTTCGAGGTTTACGGCCAGCTCTTTGGCAAGACCCAAGCGTGCCATGACGATCGGGGCCGGATCCCAACCCATGCTCTCAGAACCACATAAAAGGGTCGTGGTTGTCATTACATTAAACAACTGCTCACCTTTTTGTGCAAGACCGACTAATCCGGAGGGAAAAACAGGGGAACGGGGAACTGCCGGAAATATTCCATCATAAACCCGAAAATCACTCTTTTTAATTTGCGTAGTGTCACCCAAAAGGAGAAACGCATATTCGGGGTCATCTGTTTTATACCAGGTGGTCAGCCACATTTTTTCTTTAATTCCCCAGCCTGCAGCAATAATGGTATCCCCATGAACCCCGGTTCCACGGTAAATCCCCTGATTGATTTTCATATCGGTTTCATCCTTGACGATTAATCCTTTACTCGCTTTTACAACCGGAAGGGGCGCTAAATGGGCGAGAATATCGCTCCATTTTTTAGCTTCCGGAATTTCGGCGCCTGCTGTTTTGAGCGCTTCCAAAGCAGTTGTAAACAGAATTCGCGCATAAACCAGCTCGGTAAGCCCATCGTGCATTACGACCGAACCTTCATATCCATTACCCTCCTTTGCGTGATATAATCCATCCTTTTCTTTTTCAAGCAGCGATTCAAAAAACCGGGCAGCTTCACGAATGAACGGCAGCGCCTTCTCTTTTAAATAGGTTTTATCTGAAGTATACCGGTACTGTCGCCAAAAATCGAGGGCAATTTCTGCTACCGGGGTATGATTATCTTTTACATTCGCATCCATCCGGTTATATCCGTTCCGGTTAGTGACATCCGAAATAAATGCCCCATCCGCGTTATAAAACTCTTTGGCATCTTTTTGGGCAAATCGTAGCGAATTGAACCTGTAATCCAGATAGGGGGCGACAAGGTCATGGAAACCCGCAGCGTTTAATGGCCAGTAGAGCTGTTGCTGATTCCAGTGGAAATAGAAGTTCCATTGCTGCACATCGTGGTTCCAGCTCCACAGCCCGTTGTTAAACCGGCCGGGATATTTTCCTCCTTGTGAAGCATTGGCATAATACATGGTGAGGTACCAGAGGTTGTTCAGATAGTCATCTCCATAATCCATAAACGAGCGGTTCCAAACCGATTTCCAGTATTGTGCATGAGATTGTCTGATGGGTTCGATCCCTTTTTCCCGTGCCGAAGAGAGGCTGTGTTTAGCGTTGGAGACCGGATCTCCATTAACCGGGGAAGTTACTGTGAATGCAAGCTGAACACTCTTTTTCCGGTTTCCACTTAACTGAATTGTGGCACAATGTGAATGCTCACGCGAATAATTTACTTTCAACCCATTGTTTTGAAGTACTGTGCCGCCAACAGCAAATGTCCCGCCTGTTAATTTCTGGGTAAGAAACACGTTATTCTCATCAGCAATCGCTTCAGTTCCCGGCAATCCAATTGTTGCATCCCTTCTCATCCGGGTGTACCACATCGAGAAAGTACGTGATCCAAACCGTTCCACCGATATTTTTATAGGGACATCTTCGATGAAAGAGTTCCCAAGATCGCAAAAAAGAATTCCCGAATCATGATCGATAAATGCCTTCATATTGAGTTCGCCAAACGGAGATGACCCGGTTAAACTCAGTGAGGCATCGGCAAGATTCAACCGGGCCTTGAAGTCAGTCAGATAAAGCGTATTAAAAACAGGGAATTTAAAATCGATCTCGATGCGGCAGGCCTGCCGTTGTGTTGTGTAGTAATCATATTTTTCATCCCAGGTTTCAAATTTTCCGGTTTTCGAATCGTCCCAAAGATCACATTTATTCAGAACCAGGATGATTTTTGAATCTTCGCACCACGCCAGCGCAGCCACATCGCCATTACCCAATGCAATTCCCTGCATCGGATCGATGGGAGGACTCTTATAAACGAGGTCGTATTGCGACACGCGGCCTGGCCAGTCGATATTCCAGGATGCTGTTTTCGGGTCAAAGGCAGACTTTATGATTTTGGAAGAGTCGATTCGGGTGGCGCCGGAACCTTTTGAGGAGGCAGAAATCGGGAGGCAAAACAAAAGATAAATTAACACAAGTGTTGATGCTGCAAATAACCTTATTATTTTTAAACGTAGAAGCTTGTTGTTTTTTTTCATGTATTCTGAATTTAGTGCTAAGTTAGTTTTTTTGGTGAAATTTGGTGATTTCGTGTTTTAGTGGCTATTTTTATTTTTTAACACTTTTAATCAGGCAGCGCTTTTGCAAGGTAAAGATGTGTCGCACCGATAGTTTCGTATTTGTTGCTATCTTTGCAGAAAATTCAGGAATAATTATTAGTACAATGGCACATAAATCAGGATTTGTCAACATCATAGGCAATCCAAATGTCGGCAAATCGACTTTAATGAATGCGATGGTCGGTGAAAAGCTCTCAATCATCACTTCAAAAATGCAAACAACCCGTCACCGCATTAAGGGAATCGTGAACGGTGAAGATTTTCAGATTGTCTACTCCGACACCCCGGGAATCTTAAAACCCTCGTATAAATTGCAGGAGTCGATGCTCGGCTTCGTCGATACGGCTTTGGTTGATGCCGATATCCTGTTGTATGTGACCGATGTTGTGGAAGACTTTTCGAAAAATGCCGATTACCTCGAAAAAATCAAATCGGCAGAAGTTCCTGTTTTGGTTTTAATCAATAAAATTGACCTCACCGATCAGGATAAGCTCATCTCCCTTGTTGAGAAATGGCGGAACCTGATTCCAAAGGCAGAGGTGATGCCCATCTCCGCGAAAGAAAAATTCAATCTCGACTACGTCTTTAAACGGATCCTTGCGAACCTTCCTGAAGGAATGCCTTTTTTTCCCAAGGATGAATTGACAGACCGCAACGAGCGATTCTTCGTTCAGGAGATTATCCGTGAAAAAATCCTCCTTTTCTATGATAAAGAGATTCCATATTCTGTTGAAATTGAGGTCGAAGAGTTTAAGGATGAGCCTAAACTTCTCCGGATCAGAGCAGTAATCAATGTCGCCCGTGATACCCAAAAAGGGATTATTATCGGTCACCAGGGAAAAGCGTTGAAGAAGGTAGGGACCGAAGCCCGCCTGGATATGGAGGAGTTTTTCGAAAAAAAAGTATTTTTAGAAATGTATGTTAAAGTGGCTAAGGACTGGCGTGATAAAGAGAACCAGCTCCGCAATTTTGGCTACGAGATTCAATAAAAGGGAAAGTAAATAATGAGTAACATAGTAGCCATAGTAGGCAGGCCCAATGTTGGGAAGTCCACTTTTTTTAACCGTTTAACCGAATCGCGTGCTGCCATCGTTGATGATATGCCGGGTGTAACGCGTGACCGTAATTACGGAAAATCACTTTGGAACGGGGTTGAATTTTCGATCATCGATACCGGTGGTTATGTTTCGGGTTCGGATGATATTTTTGAGGAGGAGATCCGCCGCCAGGCCAATCTTGCAATTCAGGAATCGGATGTAATCGTGTTTCTTGTGGATGTTGAAAGTGGTTTGACAGAACTCGATATTGCAGTTTATGATCTGCTTCGCCGGAATGATAAGCCGGTAATTACGGCGGTCAACAAGGTGGATAACCACCAGCGGAGCCTCGATGCCAACGAATTTTATGAACTTGGAATAGAGAAACTTTTCTGCGTTTCATCGGTCAACGGATCGGGAACAGGTGATTTGCTCGACGAAATTGTAGACCTTCTTCCTAAAAAAGTAGAGGAGGAAATAGATGAAAAGACGCCCCGCATTGCTGTTGTAGGGCGTCCTAATGTTGGTAAATCATCAATTATCAATACCTTAGTAGGGGAGGAGCGTCATATTGTCACCGATGTTGCAGGAACCACGCGTGATGCAGTAGCTCAAAAATACAATAAATTCGGTCATAACTTTATCCTAGTCGATACAGCCGGTTTGCGCAAGAAAACAAAGGTTGCCGAAGATATTGAGTTCTACTCGGTTATGCGTTCGGTTCGTACGATTGAAGATTCCGATGTTTGTGTTCTGGTTCTTGATGCCACACGTGGGGTTGAGGGGCAGGATGTGAGTATTTTCCACCTCATTCATCGCAATAAGAAGGGTATTGTTGTGGTTGTGAATAAATGGGATCTCATTGAGAAGGACAACCATACGATGAAGAAGTTCGAAGAAGATATTCTTGAGAAATTCGCTCCGGTTGTTGATATCCCGATTGTATTTACCTCAGCGCTAACCAAACAACGCATCCTGAAGATTCTTGAAGAGGCGATGATGGTGTTTGAAAACAGGAACAGACATATTGCAACCTCAAAATTGAATGAATTATTGCTTGAGGTTATTGAGGCTTATCCGCCACCTGCTTACAAGGGAAAATATATTAAAATTAAGTATATCACGCAGTTGCCTACGAAGATTCCAAGTTTTGCATTCTTCTGTAATCTTCCGCAATACATCCGTGATCCCTACAAACGATATCTTGAAAATAAAATCAGAGCTAATTTTAATTTTAAGGGAATCCCTATTCAGCTCTATTTCAGGCAGAAGTAGCTGATAAAAGCGACTGGCGACTGGCTACAGGCTGGTTTATAATTTTAATTCGGTTATTATTTCTGACTCAGTGATTGAGAGAGGGAGTGATGGAGAGCAAGTCCCGTCACTCTCTCCCTCCCTCCGCCTCTCAACCTCCCTATCGCAACCATAATAAAATATTCAGAATAATGCGCAATAATCACGAAAAAAATCGTATCTTTGCGCAACTTTTCCCGCTCTGGGAATTGGAGTTTACAGATAATAAATACGACGGGTAATTGGTTCATTAGGTAGCTATAACACCCGTCATAAAAGACAGATGATGCAATTTAATGAAATGGGACTCGACCCCAGAATCCTAAAGGGGATTCAAGAAATGGGCTTCGAACAACCTTCGCCAATCCAGGAACAGTTTATCCCCTTATTCCTGAAAGAACCCACAGACATTGTAGGACTTGCGCAAACCGGAACCGGTAAAACCGCAGCTTTTGGTCTTCCAATCCTCCAGAAAATCGATCCGAAAAACAGAGCCCCACAGGCACTTATTCTTAGTCCGACACGTGAGCTTTGCGTTCAGATCGCCAGAGAGATCTCCGATTATGCCAAGTATCTGCCCGATGTGGTGATCACCCCGATTTATGGAGGTGCCGATATCAGTGGTCAGATCTCTGCATTACGAAAAGGGGTGCATATTATTGCCGCTACACCCGGTCGTATGCACGACATGATCCGTAAGAACAAAGTTGACTTGTCGCAGGTTACCATTATGGTCCTCGACGAAGCCGACGAAATGTTAAACATGGGCTTCCAGGAAGATGTGGATGCCATTTTGGAACAGACTCCAAAAGCAAAGAATACCCTGCTCTTCTCGGCAACGATGCCTAAAGAGGTAGCAGCGATTGCAAAAAACTACATGAACAATCCTGTCGAAATCTCGGTAGGAAAAAAGGGTAGTGGTGCCGAAAATGTAGAACATATCTACCACATGGTTCATGCAAAAGACCGTTATTCCGCACTGAAGCGTGTAATGGACTTTGTACCTGAGGTTTATGGGATTGTGTTTTGCCGTACCCGGATTGAGACCAAAGAGATTGCAGCCCAGTTGATTACCGATGGCTATAGTGCTGAAGCGCTGCATGGTGACCTGAGCCAGCAGCAACGCGATTTTGTGATGGAGAAATTCCGTACACGCGGTGTTCAGATGCTTATTGCAACCGACGTGGCTGCCCGCGGTCTTGACGTAAATGATCTCACCCATATTGTAAATTATAACCTGCCCGACGATATTGAGAACTATACCCACCGAAGCGGCCGTACCGGTCGTGCAGGAAAATCGGGTATTTCAATCTCTATCATCCACATGAAAGAGCAGGGGAGAATCCGCATGATTGAAAAGGGTATCGGTAAGAAATTCCTCCGTATGCCTGTTCCAACCGGAAAGGTGATTTGCGAAAAACAGTTGATGTACCTGATTGATAAACTTCAGACAGTGACCATTAACGAAGAGCAGATTGAGCCATTCCTCCCTGCAGTACATCAAAAACTCGAATCCCTATCAAAGGAAGATCTGATCAAGCACGTGGTTTCGCTGGAGTTTAACCGCTTCCTTGATTACTATGGCAATACCGCTGATCTGAATGCTCCTGACACCCACGATTCAGGGCGAAGGGAAGTACGTGAAGGTCGTGAGATGCGCAGAACCTCATCTGAGGGGATGACCCAGATTCGTCTGAACGTTGGATTATCCCAGGGACTTATTCCCAAAGATATTATCACCTTTGTGATTGATGCGACAGGTCGCAGGAATGTAGAGATCGGAAAAATCGACCTGTATAAAAACCATGCTACCGTCGAGATTGAATCTGCCTATGGAACAACCCTGCTTAAGAACAGTCGTGGAATGAACTTTCGCGGTTCATTCTTTGATGCCGAAGTAAACAGCGGCGGACGCGAAAGTGGCGACCGTGGTGGTGACCGAGGTGGTGACAGAGGTGGTGACCGGGGTGGCCGTTTTGAACGGGGTTTCCGAAAACCTGAAGGTGGACGAGACGGATTTAAGAGTCGCGACCGAAAGAAGAGATTTTAATTTCTTAAGAATAGAAGGAGCCGGAATGTGTAAAATCTTCCGGCTTCTTTATTTTAAAATCTTACACGTTGAACCTTATTTTCATTTTTAACCTTAGTTGTCTGTGATTATCCTTTGAATCCAATCTTATTAAGTGTGCTGAATAAATGAATATAAATACCACTGTTTTGCAAATAGAGTCTGATAAATATCCTGAAAAAGGACGCATCCGGATTGCTATTTTCATGTTTTATTTCAGCATGGGATTTTGTTTTGCTTCGTGGGCGAGCCGGATCCCCGAGATAAAAACAGCACTCGGACTTAGTGATGCAGCCTTTGGAACCATCTTATTCGCATTGCCTGTCGCACAATTTTTAATGATGACCTTCTCTGGCAAACTGGTAACTAACTTTGGAAGTCGCAAGGTGATCCTGTTTGCTGTTCCAGGGTATGCATTTTGCCTGGTCAACCTGGGGTTGTCGGCTCATGGGTGGCAACTTGCGATCGCCCTTTTCTTATTTGGGGTTTTCGGCAATATGTGTAATATCTCAATTAATACACAGGGTGTTGAAGCAGAAAAGATCTTTAAAAGACCAATTATGGCATCTTTTCACGGTGGCTGGAGCGTGGCCGGATTTACCGGAGCACTTGTTGGTCTGGCAATGATTAACCTGAAAATTCAACCCGCTTTTCACTTTTTGATCGTTGTTGCGATTGTTTCTTTTATTGCCACCCTGAATTATGGAAAACTGGTTCCCGGAAAGGTAGAAAAGGTTATACCAATCGGGGGCAAAAAGAAACTCTATTCGAAACCGGACAAAGGATTAATTCAATTGGGAATCATTGGTTTCTGTAGTATGGCCAGCGAAGGGGCGATGTTCGACTGGAGCGGTATCTACTTTAAGGATGTGGTTCAGGCGCCCCACGCCCTGATTATTCTTGGCTATACCTCTTTTATGATTACAATGGCCGCAGGAAGATTTATGGCCGACCGGCTGGTTTTGAAGTTTGGCAGGAAAAATCTGCTCCGGGTGAGCGGTATCCTGATCTCTTCAGGACTCCTGATCTCGGTTATATTTCCTTATATGATCCCTTCAACAATCGCTTTTATGATGGTTGGATTAGGTGTTTCGAGCATTGTTCCATCAATTTACAGCGCCGCAGGACGACATGCTACTATTGCCCCCGGAATTGCACTCGCCACAGTTTCGAGTGTAAGCTATCTCGGCTTTTTGATGGGCCCACCACTGATCGGGTATATTTCAGCTGCAGCAGGTCTAAGATATTCATTTGCCGTAATCGGAATCTTCGGTTTTTGCATCACTCTTTTGGTTTCGAAGATTAAAGCGATGCACTAAGCAATTAGTGAGGAAGTATAAAAACATTCATCGGCGCATTTGAACTCAGCTTTTAATCCTTTGACATCTCACTACTTTTGTCAAGGATGCAATATTTTATATTTGCAACTGTTACTAAGTTGCTTTTTTTATTGCTTAAATGGATATTCCAACTCCCTTTTCCTTTGCAATACTCCCAATCACCATTTTAATCTCCTGGATCAATGCATAATCGATGCCGGAGAGTTTTATCATCTCTCCGGTTTTATTGAATCTGGTGACCTGAAAACTCAGGGGATGGTAATCGATCGATCGGATATCGTTCCACGGAATATTTTGCTCTTTATCAAATATCCCTGTTTTGATTCGGATGGCATCCTGATCAATTGAAATAAAGGATTTTCCAAATAAACCTTGGAAAGAAACACCATAACCTTCAATGGTATAAATTATTCCATAGAGCAGGAAAAGAGCCGAATAACCCCATCCAATCAGACCAATATTCCTGTTTTCATAGACTCTGACGATGATCCATAAGCCGCTGAGGATTAAAAATCCGATTCCCAGAATAATCCGCAAACGTGATGGCTTACTAATCCTTAGCAGATCTCTTCTTAATTCCATAATATTTTATTCTTAAAATTCTAAGGTATTAATTGAATTTCCCTGAGGTATTTCACCAGATTATCAGGCCGGTAGGTCATGTCGTTTTGATACCGCTCAATAACAGATGGGTGAACAGATTCGTTGGTTTCCCCTTTTTTCGGGTCTTTAACTCCTATCGGCCGAAAGAGCGGTGGTTGTAACTTATAGAAACCTGAGTATGATTCATGCCTCTTTGATAAAGGATCGGGATGTAAATCAATCGCTTTAAATCTCAGGTCGCACCCCTCAGCCTTGTCGAGCAACCACTTCATCGGGATATCTGACAAACCGCTTTCGACGTATCCGCCACCTACATCGGCATGCACACCCTGGAACCACACCTGTTCCAGAATCTGATCTCCATGGTCGTTCTGCTGATGCCAAAGCGTTGCTTCAAAATTCTTCCGTTTTTCATCAATGGCCAGCGCATGAAAAGCGTTTTCGATACGGGTTGATAAGCCGGTATCGTGAAATCCGTTCTTCCTACTTAAGATCCCATTCAGGAAAAGCGGATTTCCCAATGCACCAACAGTGTCCCAGACCCCTATAAACCTGATCTTTGTAAATTCAGAAACGGCGAATGTCTTTCTGAACAGGGTCGCTTCAATCTCCCGTGGCTGGTGTTCGGGTTTGCGTGACTTGTAAATGCGATAAGCCGCATCAGCTTTGTCGATATTTTCAATCTTTAATATTCCTGAATTCCGGATTAATCCGGCCAGACTACGAACGGTGAAGGCCCCCCGGCTGAAGCCAAAGAAATAGAGTTCATCCTGCGGTTGGTAATTTTTAATAATAAAGCGGTATGCCTCCAATATATTTTTCGATATGCCGGTCCCTGTTGCGCCATCAAAAACCCGCTCAAGCAGATTGCCTTCACTCCCGATTCCGGTATCATAATAGAGGAATTGTGCTTTACCATCTAATGAAGTCTCCGAAAGTGCATTGGCCATTTTAACCACATTGGTCTGACATAGTTTTCCATCCACATTTTCATCCGGAGTATTCCATGTCCCATCACAAAAAATTGCTATTCTCTTCATATTGAAATCGTATTAGCTTATTTCTGAAGATGCAATATCCCAAACTCAAACTCAAAATAAAAGTGAGAATCCGGAGGTGCTGTTAAGATTTATTTCCAATTCAGCCTGGTGAAATTTGAGCTGTTGCCTGCAAATAAACACTCTTAATATTGTAAGCAAATCCCATATATTCACAATTTTCAACAAATATAGCGAAAATCAGAAGATAATTTAGAATGGCATAAATGAACAATTTGCCCGCTTCAGCCTTATCTTTGTATAAATCTTTTTCCTCTGCCTAACTCCCCCGGTCAGCTCCTAATGAGAACCGTTCGATTTGTCAGCAACAATAATTAAAATTCAAAATGGAATCAAATAATAAATCAGTTATTAACAACTCCCCTTCATGGATCGAGATTGTCTCCAGGTATAATTTTTCCGATCCTCTGATGAGTTGGTGGCAGATTATTAATTCGGTTGTCCCCTATTTGTTACTCTGGGCAATCATGATCTGGAGCCTCAAAGTCTCGTACTTTCTTACGTTATTTTTATCCGTTTTTGCAGCCGGATTTATGGTTCGAATCTTTATTATTTTTCATGATTGCGGGCACGGATCTTTTTTTAAATCAAAACTGTTGAGCCGGATTGTGGGGATCATTACCGGAATAATGACCTTTACCCCTTACCATAAGTGGACACATGAACACAAGGAGCACCATGCAACAGTTGGAAATCTGGATAAGCGCGGGGTTGGAGATGTTAAAACACTTACCATTGACGAGTTTCTGAAACTTTCACCCTGGGGGAAATTTAGTTATCGTTTTTACCGCCATCCCCTTTTCCTGTTTGGCATCGCTCCGTTTCTGGTTTTTGTAGTTCAAAACAGATTACCTAAAAAAAATATGTCTCCCAAGGATCATTTGTACCTCCATCTAACCAATCTGGCATTGGTCATTGCAGTCCTTTTGGGGATGTGGATCATTGGCTGGAAAGAATATCTGATGATCCAGCTTCCGGTACTTTATATTGCTTCGGTACATGGAGTTTGGCTTTTTTATGTGCAACACCAGTACGAAAATGTGGTCTGGACACGCTCAAAGGATTGGAATTATAAAGAGATCGCCCTGGGTGGAAGTTCCTATTTTAAACTGCCCAAAGTACTGCAGTGGTTTACCGGAAATATCGGATTTCACCATATTCATCACCTTAGTCCTAAGATTCCAAGCTATAAACTTCCATCATGCTATAATGAAAACTCAGTTTTCCGGGAAGTTAAGCCTGTAACTTTCTTCACAAGCCTCCGATCGCTGAAACTCAGATTGTGGGATGAGAAAAGACAAAAACTCGTTGGATTTAAGGCATTACGTTATTATCCAAGATAAAAGTGTAATTTTCATAATCTTTTTAAACTCCTTTTTTTGAGGATAATTATTTGGTTATGAGAAATATGAAAATTTGGGTATTTGTTGTTATCCTCTTTTGGGGAGGTTTAATCGCTGCATGCAACTCACCTGCAAAACAGATGCATGAGGGGTTATGGCGGGGCGTATTTATTCTTCCGGAGAATGAAATCCCTTTTACCTTCGAAGTTAAAGGGAAGGGTAGTGAAAGTAACTCGGTTTTTCTTATAAACGGTGAAGATCGCTTTGAACTTAAAAAGGTTAGTTACAGTAATGATTCGGTATTGATACCTATTGATCTTTATGATGTTATTTTAAAGGGTAAGGTCACCGAAACTACCTTTTACGGAAATTACCTCAGAAGAGGTGCAAATAATAAAATCACCTCAATTCCGGTAAAGGCTAACTTTGGGGCTCTTCGTCGATTTACCGCCACTAATGAGGCACCTGCTTATTCGCTTGAGGGAAGCTGGGATGTAGTGATTATTTCGGGGAACACTAGTACAAACACAGTGGGTAACTTTACCCAAAAGGGGAGTGGTTTGACAGGCTCCATACTGGAGACTTCAGGTGATTACCGTTTTTTCGAAGGTGAAGTTACAGGGAAGAAATTTTTTCTCTCTGCCTTTGGTGGGTCATCACCTTATCTTATCAAGGGGGAGTTTTCGAATGACTCGATCTTTAGCGGTGAATTTGTAACGCTTCGTCAAACCTCAAAGTTGGAAGGAAAGCGTAATCCGAAGGCTTCATTACCTGATCCTTATACTGTCACACACCTGAAGGAGGGCTATTCCAAAATTGAATTTTCTTTTCCAAACCTCGAAGGGAAAAAGGTTTCATTATCCGATTCACAGTATCAGGGGAAAGTGGTTGTGGTCACAATTCTTGGGAGCTGGTGCCCCAACTGCCTTGACGAAAATGCCTTTTTGTCAGCATGGTATAAGGAGAATCATCAGCGTGGAGTTGAAATAATCGGATTGGGATTCGAACGAAAGGATGATTTTGAATCTGCTAAAATATCGCTCACAACCCTAAAGAACCGATTAGGGATTCCCTACGAGATTCTTTTTGCCGGAAAATCGGGAACAGAATCTGCATCAAAGGCGTTACCTGCATTAAACGGGATCTCTGCTTTTCCGACAACAATTTTTATTGACAAGCGGGGCAATGTACGAAAAGTGCACACCGGCTTTAGCGGACCGGCGACCGGAAAATTCCACGAAGAGTTTAAACGGGAATTCAATGAATTGATCAGTCAGCTTATCGCTGAAAACTAAATGGATAAACCGTTTCACATATTCGAATTAACAGCGGAACTCGTTTTGGATATCCGATCCAGAAGCTATGATTCACATTTTCATGATTTTGAAGAGCTTATCGTGGTCACACACGGAAGCCTTGAACATTATATCGATTTTAAGAAAGAGGTTCTGCAGGCGCCCGTTGCCTGTTATGTTTCGATGGGAAAGATGCATAAACTAATACCTGGTCACGATTTGCGGGGGTGGGTTCTGAACTATAAAACTGCATTTATTCCTGATTCCAGGCTGAGTTTTTATTCCAATTTCTTCACCTCAACCAATATACCCCTCTCTGGCGGCCTCTGCATTAACCGTTTTAGTTCACTTTGCCAGCTTATAACAGGAGAATATGATCAGGAGTTAGTCGACCATGTCACTATACAGCATCTGCTTAGCGCCCTGGTTTCGATGATTGATACCGAACGCAAGCTAAGCTCAACCGCCGATAATGTAACCAAAGCCACTCAGGTTATTACATTCAATAATTTTCTTAAAATTCTCGAAGAAAATTTCCACCGCAATGAAGGGGTCTCCTTTTATGCCCAGAAGATGAATATGTCTGATCGGAATCTTAATATTGTTTGCCAGAACAATTTTCGCAAAAGCGTTTCAGAGATTATCGAAACACGCAAACTTATTGAGGCAAAACGGATGCTATTGTATTCTGATAAAACGGTTTCAGAAATAGGATACGAGCTGGGATACAACGAAAAATCGTACTTTACCAGGGTATTCCATGCCAAAATGGAGATTACTCCTAGCCGCTTCCGCGAAATGTCCCGGGCGATTATTTCTTAAAAGTACCACAACCTTTCCAAATACTGTTACCACTGATCCCTGCGATTGGTGCACCTTTGCAGTGTCAAAACAGTACAAATAAAACAGGATAAATAAATATTAATCAAATAAAAAAACACGTATTATGAGCACACAGGAAACAAAATGGGCAGTTGACCCAACACACAGCAAGATCGGATTCAAGGTAAAACACCTGATGATTTCCAATGTACTGGGAAGTTTCAGGGAATTTGAAGGCGAAGTTACAACCGTTGGAAATGACTTCTCTAAATCTGTTATATCGTTCTCTTTAAATACAGCTTCCATTGATACTGAAATTGCAGACCGCGATGGTCACTTAAAAAGCGGGGATTTCTTCGACGCAGAGAACTTTCCGAAAATCTCTTTCGAAGGTTCCGGATTAACAGACCTGGGCGATGACATGTTTGAACTGACCGGTAACCTCACAATTAAAGGTGTTACACTCCCAACTACCTTGGCCGTAGAGTTTGGCGGAATCAATTCTGATCCATGGGGAAATGTAAAAGCAGGATTCTCAGTTGCCGGAAAAATCAAACGTAAGGATTGGGGATTAACCTGGAACGCAGCGCTTGAAACAGGTGGTGTACTTGTAGGAGAAGAGGTTAAAATCGATTGCGATATTCAGCTGCTGAAAAAAGCGTAACAACTATTATCACTCAAATTACCAGGCAGTTGTAAAACTCCAATCTCAATAAAGATAACAATAAAAATCACGCAAAGTCGCAAAGCCGCAAAGTTTTATTTATTAGTGACTTAGCAGCTTTGCGTGATATTTTATTTACTTTTATTCGCCATTAATACAATAGTAATATGAACAGACGATCTTTTATGCGATCGGCGATGCTGTTCCCAATAGGTGCAAATATCATGGAGGCAAACGCAATGAATACACTTTTAAACTCGGGTGAAAAATCGGTCCGGATGCCTGCCCTGTTTGTGGGGCACGGCAGCCCGATGTATGCCATCGAAGAGAATGAATTTGTTCATGTGTGGCGGAAACTTGGAGAGTCAATACCCCGTCCGCGGGCAATTCTTTGCATTTCGGCCCATTGGGAGACTAACGGTACGTTTGTTACTGCCATGCAAAAGCCGCAAACGATCCATGATTTTGGAGGGTTTCCAAAGGAATTATTTGCCGTTCAATATCCTGCCCCCGGAAGTCCGGAATTAGCCGCTGAGACAAGAGAAAGTGTAACAAGTGTTACAGTTGGGCTTGATCAGAAATGGGGTTTGGATCACGGAGCCTGGAGTGTAATCCGAAATATCTATCCAAAGGCTGATATTCCGGTCATTGAAATGAGCCTTAATTATAACCAATCTGCACAGGCACATTACGACCTGGCTAAACAACTCTCATCACTGAGGGAAAAGGGTGTATTGATCATTGGAAGTGGAAATATTGTACATAATCTCCGGATGGTGGCCTGGGATAAAATGAATGAACCGGAATACGGATTTGACTGGGCAATACATGCCAATGATCAAATCAAACAACACATCCTTAACGGAAATCATAAGGAATTAATCAACTATGCTTTGCTTGGAAGGGAGGTTCAAATGGCTGTTCCAACACCTGAACATTACCTGCCTTTGCTTTATACTTTGGCGCTTAAAGGGGCAAACGAACCGGTTTCATTCTTTAATGATAAGGCGGTTATGGGATCATTATCGATGACTTCGGTGAAAATTGGCTGATTTTACTTATCTTGCGCCCTTAAAATAATCTGTTTAAAGAGACAATTGGTCCTTTGGAAACATCCGAATTTAAGGTATGGAGAAGATAAATAAGTTGATTATTGCAGACTCCCAGTTTCTGGTCGTTGAAGCGCTGAAATCTTTAATTTTGGCCGATCGCAGTTATTCACTTACCGGAGTTGTTGCTACTAAAAGCGATCTTTTAAAGTTATTGGAGAAGGACTCTTTTGACCTGCTAATTACCGACTTTGCCAATGTCGATTATGATGGTCTCGACGACTTGAAAATCTTAAAGCAACGGTATCCTCAACTTACCATTCTTATTCTTACCAATTCAATAAGCAAACAGGAATTTTCGGACCTCAACAGGGTGGGGATCAAGAATATTATTTATAAGAGTGCCGATAAGGATGAACTATTTTCTGCCATTGAATCGACGTTAAAATCGAGAAAATTCTATTCGGATGAGATTCTGGATATGTTTCTTGATCTTAGTGACAACAAGAGTGTTCCGGAGGATCCTAAAACACTCACCCCCTCTGAAATCGAGATTGTTAAATTAATTGCAGGAGGCCTTACCACCAAGGAGATTGCATCGAGGCGTAATATCAGCTATCACACCGTAAATACCCATCGAAAGAATATATTCCGAAAAGTAGAGGTCTCTAACGCCTCCGAATTAATTATGCTTGCCATCAAGGCGGGATGGATTGATAATATTGAATATTACATTTAATCTCAATTTTTTCGGAATTTCTTTTCTGCCATTGGCCGAAGGTTTTCCAGCGCCTTGAGGGCCTGTGCAAGTGTCTTCCTGTTTTTTGCAAAGTGAAAACGGATCCAATTGTGAATATCCTCGTGGAAAAAACTCGATCCTGGCACTGCAGCAACACCCACTTCACTGGCCATCCATTCGCAGAATTCAACATCATTGGTTGCGCCAAATTCCGAAATATCTACCATCACATAATATGCACCCTGCGGAATGGAGTATTTCAGCCCCAATTGTTCCAGCCCATTTAAGAAGAAATCTTTTTTTTCGGTATACGATTTTTGTAAGTTGATGTAGTAGTCATCTTCAAAATTTAGAGCTGTAATAGCCGCTTCCTGCAAGGGTGAAGCTGCCCCAACAGTAAGAAAATCGTGTACCTTCCGAACGCCATCAATAATCGATGGGGAAGCAATGACATATCCTAATCGCCAGCCTGTTATGGAATAGGTTTTTGAAAGGGAACTGCACGAAATAGTACGCTCGGACATCCCGGGCAGGGAGGCAATGTAAATATGGGTATGAGGTTGGTATACAATATGTTCGTATACTTCATCTGTAATCACAAAGGTGTCGTATTTGATCGCAAAATTGGCAATGATCTCCAGTTCTTCGCGTGTATACACCTTTCCACTTGGGTTGGCGGGATTGCATAGAATTAATGCTTTCGGATTTTGTTTAAAGGCCGATTCCAGCTCGTCAATATCAAAATGATAAAAAGGTGGTTTGAGATGTACGTAAATCGGGATGGCTCCCGAAAGAATGGTATCTGCGGTGTAGTTCTCGTAAAATGGTGAAAAGACGATAACCTTATCTCCGGGATCGCAAACGGTAAGCATCGCCGCGATCATCGCCTCGGTGCTGCCACAGGTGACCGCTAACTGGGTTTCGGGATTAATTTCGAATCCCATAAACCGCGATTGTTTTTTTGCAAGCGCCTTCCTGAATTCGGGTGCTCCCCAGGTTACGGCATACTGGTGAGTACTCCCTGTTGCGACCTTGGCCAAAGCCTCTTTTAGCGCCTCTGGCGGATCAAAATCGGGAAACCCCTGTGAGAGATTTACTGCACCATGCTGATTGGCGATCCTTGTCATTCTGCGGATTACCGAATCGGTGAAGTGCGCCAGTTTCTTACTTAATTGAGCCATATTTTAGTATAATTTTTTAAGCATCCATAATTCGCATCCAAAGTGGCCACTGTTTCCCATTGGTGCAGATAAGTATTCAAATCCAAACTTTTCATAAACCTTTAATGCCAGTTTTAATTCGGGCATAGTTTCAATATATATCTTCCGAAAACCCGATTCTTCAGCCTGTTTCAGACATTGTTCCATAAGTAATCTTCCCACCCCTTTCCCCCGTGCCTGAGGCAAAAGGTACATTTTTACCAGTTCACACGTCTCAGCGGGCAACCCTTCGGTTGGGAAAATTCCACCGCCACCCACAATTTGTCCATCTGCCTCAGCTACAAAGTAGCTTGATTTGGCTTTGGTGAAAAGTTCACAAAGGGCATCTGTCGCTGAATCGTAATAAACGGTTCCGGGATGATTGGCTCCGAATTCGGTGAGTGTTGAACGAATAATTTCTGCCAATGGTCCGTTATCGGATGGTTGAATAGTTCGGATTTCGATGTTTGAAACGTTCATTTCGCATATTTTAGTTGACCTGGGTGCAATATTAGTGGATTGAATCAATAATTCCCAATTTCGGATGAATTTAGGAAATTAAAAATCATGTGCAGGTCAATAATCAGCGTTGTAATTTGAAGATAACAGAATTATGTTCCTTCATCCTTTTGTCAATTCAGAAAACTTTTAAGTAACCGCGGGTGCTCTCCGAATACCTTTTTAAATGTGAGATCATTTTTGGGATCAAGATAACGCATTGATGCTGTTTTTATACAAAAATACGATGTTTTAAAGAAATATCAGTTCGGTTTCTTTTGAATTCACCCCCTTTCTCCCGTTTTTAACCAGGGGGAAATGGTTCGTCGTTTCTAACGATAAAAAAGAATTTAGTTTCTCTTTTTCTGCTCATTGTGATGAAATAGGGTTGCAATTCGTCCCAAATGGTTCGCTATTCGTCCCAAAAAGCACATCTTTCTGAGAGCTTTGTACGATCCGATCAGATCGTACAAAGTTCTCACGCTTTATGACTTGAAAAGTACTATTTATGCTACCTTTGTTACTTTCATATGAAATAAACATAAATAATATTTTACTAATAAAAATACTGTGATATTACAACATCAATACAGATAGTTATGAAGCAGACCATTTATAGTGAAGAGGAGATTAAAAGACGGATACAAACCCGATCATGGGATGAGTTGGTTCGGATCGGTGAACCGGCCGTCAAACCATTAATTGAAACTTTAAGGATGAATAAAATCTCATCTGTCCGTTTTGTGATGGCAACCCTGGGTAATATCGGGGATCGTAGGGGAACTGCAACCCTCATTGAGTATTTGAAATTAGGTCATTATTCCATTCGCTGCGCCTCAGCAAAGGGGGCTGGGAGCTATTGGCGATCCGGATGCTGTGAACCCTTTAATCGCTGCACTCAACGACTACAACAAACATCTTAGACGGGAAGCGGCGATAGCCCTGGGTTTAATTGGCGATGCGGCGGCAGTAGATTCCCTGACCCGATTATTAACCCATCCGGATAAGTATCTTCGGCGCAATGCGGCGAAGGCGCTCATACGAATTAATGATCCCCGTTCGGCTCACCCGCTGATTGGATATATCCTAAACGCACAACCCTTCTTTTGGGAGGAGCAGTTAAATAAAATTGCAGATTATTTCCGTTTAAGAGAGGTCCGGTCGTGGGCGATTATCTTACGCGACAATTACAACTGGAGACAATAAAAAAATAAAATAGTGACATATTTCAATCGAATGGGGAAAACACTTTTAATACTTACCCTCGGGGGCGGCCTTACTGTGGATGGCATTGCTGCCGAATCTGTCAGTGCGACAGGCATATTCGCAACTTTTAAATAACCCAAAAGTGGTGTAATTGATCCCTCCGAAACCAATTTGTAGGGAACAGATTTCTCCATTAACCCGATCATAGCTGCCAGCGCCTATACCTACCCCTCCACTTAAACTTTCACCGCAATTTTGGGGGCGATTTTAACGGGAGTAACAACGTGCAATTTTTCAATGGGCAGCGACGGTTGACAAAACGGCGCCAACAGTAACCATTAGTGTGCCATTATTAAGCGCCCCGGCCGGTTCGGTAACCTATTCGGTCACCTTTGACGATGCAAACTTTAGCGCGAGCACCCTTTCAACTTCAAACATCAGATTAAATACAACGGAAAGAGTTGGTTAAACCGGTTGGGGAACCTCCTACGCGGTAACGGTATCTTCGATCACCGGATCGGGAATCTTAGGGATTTCTTATTTCGTCTCATGCTGAGGCGAAGGATCGGAGAACCAGGTTATTTTCTACACCGGTCAAATCCATGCCGGGATCTTCTGAAACAAAATATTCTGAGAGACAGAGTGTGGCAAAACAAGATTTTTCAGGTAATCAAAGATTTAATAAAAATACGACAACGAATCATTGAGATAACTTATACCATAAACAAGGTATAGAAAATACGCATTTTATGGGATTGTATCTGTTAAATTATAAGTTCATATTTGTATCTTAAAATAATAAAGAAAGCCATGACAAAAATTGCCTCCAGTCTTACCGATTTAATTGGGAATACTCCCTTACTTGAATTCTCTAATTTCAATAAGAAACATCAGCTTGAATCCACCATTATTGGAAAGCTTGAATTTTTTAATCCTGCAGGAAGTGTAAAGGATCGTATTGGATTTGCAATGATCGATGCGGCTGAAAAGGCAGGATTGCTTCATAAAGATTCTGTAATTATTGAACCAACCAGTGGGAATACAGGTATTGCCCTGGCATTTGTAGCCGCTGCAAAGGGATACCGTTTAATAATATTATTGCCCGAGACTTTCTCTCTTGAGCGCAGAAACCTGTTGAAAGCATTGGGTGCCGAATTGGTCCTTACTCCCGGAAGTGAAGGGATGAAGGGAGCCATCCGCAGGGCCACAGAACTTGCCGAAGTAACACCAAACTCATTTATGCCACAGCAGTTTAAAAATCTGGCTAATCCACAGGTTCACCGTACCACAACTGCGGAAGAGATCTGGAGAGATACCGATGGCGAAGTTGATATCTTTATTGCAGGTGTGGGCACCGGCGGAACCGTAACCGGTGTTGGTGAAGTATTAAAAAGCAGAAAACCCGGAGTTCAGATTATTGCCGTGGAACCTACCGATTCTCCCGTCCTTTCAGGCGGAAATCCCGGCCCACACAAGATCCAGGGGATCGGAGCAGGATTTGTCCCTGATATTCTTAATGTATCGGTTATTGACGAAATCATTCAGGTTACCAACGATCAGGCAATCGAAACAAGCCGCGAATTAACACGCACAGAGGGTTTACTTGTAGGGATATCTTCAGGAGCTATCGCCTATGCTGCACTTCAGGTTGCAAAAAGACCTGAAAATAAAGGAAAAAAGATTGTTTGCATCATGTGTGATACCGGCGAGCGTTATCTCTCAACCGTTTTATATCAGTTTGACGAGACCGCTCCGGCAAAGTAAAATTCAGATTCACACTATTTCAAAAAGGGTATCTCATAAATGGGGTACCCTTTTTGCATGTAGTGATAAAATTCGGTGAATGTGATACCACCAAAGCAATAATCTTAGTGCCGATCTGAAAATGTGTTGTTCAATACTTCGGAATCTTATTTTAAATGCAATAAAATTTACACCGAACGAGGGGCGAATTAATATTAATGCCTCAATGAGGGAGTACATTTACAATTTCACTCCCATCTTTTTTGGTTCAGGAGGGGCAGGAATTGTAAAATGAAAGAGCGATCCTTTTCCCATATCGCTTTCAACCCATATCGTCCCTCCAAGAGCCTCAACATAAGCTTTTGCGATTGTTGTTCCCAATCCTGAACCTTCAAATCTTCGGGTATTCGAATCATCGACCTGGATGAATCGCTCAAAAATGGACAATTGTTTATTTTCAGCAATGCCTATGCCCGTATCCTTGACCACAAATTCTATTTGGGAGGTTGTTTTGATTGAATTGGTCGGCAGGGTGGCCTCCGGGTCATTTTCCTCGCAAGAGTTATCCGAATTGATATCTTGTCTCAATTGAATGCATAGTTCGATTGAACCGAAATTTGTAAATTTTATCGCATTGCTAATTAGATTATTCAGAATTATATTGAGTTTTTGATGATCCGTAGAGATAAATGTCAATTCTCCCGGGAGCTTATTGTTAATGGTAAAGGATAATCCTTTTCGTTCAAGATCAATCTTAAATCGTTGAATGAGCTCATCGGTCAGCCGGATCAGGCTGAATTCTGATTCTAAAATAGTTATCGTACCCGTCTGCAGCGCTGATGCCTCTGCAATGTCCGAGATCGTATTGATCAGTCTGAAGGCACTTTCGTTGATGATTTTAGTATATTCCCCCCTCTCTTCGGTTGAGAGATCTTCACTTTGGAGGATGGAAATAAACCCCAGTATTCCGTTAAACGGAGTTCTGATTTCGTGAGAAATATTATTCAGAAAGGCGGTTTTAAGTTTATCACTCTCTTCGGCCCTTAATTTGGCATTGATTAGTTCTTCATTGATTTTCTTTGCCGCTGTGATGTCTGTTTTAATTGCAACGTAATGGGTGATTTCATTTTTTTCGTTTTGAACCGGTGAAATAATGGCATGCTCCCAAAAATGTTGCCCGTTCTTTTTCCGGTTATAAAATTCACCTTCCCAGGTCTGACCCGACTTAATTGTTTTCCATAATCCATCATAGAACGACCGGGAATGATATCCCGAATTTAATATATTCGGATTTTGACCCATATAGTCATCTTTGGTAAACCCGGTTAGTTGAACATAGTAAGGATTGGCATATTCAATATTCCCATTATTATCAGTAATCACCACTGATGCATTTGAGTTTTCAATTGCCTTCTGTAATATTTTCACCTCTTCCTCCGCCTGCTTCCGACGTGTGATATCGCGCATCGATCCGTCAATATGATGTGGAATTCCCAAAGGATCATCAATTAACCTGGCATTTATTGAAACGATCTTTATCTGACCGGTTTTTGTTTTTATTTTTAGTTCATAATCATGAAGGTCCCTTTTCCCCGTGATTGAATCCAGAAGCACCTCCCGTTCATTGGGATCGTGATAGAGCATTTGCACCTGCTTTCCAATTATTTCCTCTCTATCAAAATCTGAAAGTTTTTTGATCGACGGGCTTAATTCAATAATTTCTCCCTCGAGGGTAGTCTGGTAAAAAACATCCTGAATGTTTTCAAAGATTGCGCGACATCTTTCATCATTGATGTGCGGGAATTGTGCTGATATTTCGCGTTCAGAGTTCTCACTGATTACCCCTGAAATGCATTTTTGTCTCTTATTCTGAATAATACTCAGAGATATAGAAAGGGAGATTAATTCACCGTTTTTTTTTCGGCCAGTGAGTTTCACCCCGCTAACTGATCCTTTTGTCCTAAGTTCCTTAATCATTTCCAAATGATCTTCACCATGATCATAAAGATTAAGTTCAAAGGTGCTTTTTCCTAAAGTATCTTCTCTGGAATATCCGAATAGCTTCTCAAAGGCATCGTTTACCTCGACGATCACCCCCCCGTCGTCGAATGATTCAATATAAAAAGCATCGCGCCTTCCCTGGAATGATAACCGGAATTTCTCATCACTCTCTTTTAGGGCCAGAGTGAGTTCCTCGATCTGCATGCTCAACTTTAGCTGTTGAACTTTAAGCTCCTCAATGAGGTTTTGTGCCTCTTTGTTTGTAAGGTTATCCGATTGTTGATCTGTTTGAATGTTCATGGAATATTTCGGCATGAGATCCAAACCATGAAAGTGCCCGGTGGAAATAGCTTTCAGGACTCTTTGCGATACTTAAATGCAAAGAATCAGCCGCTAATATTCATGGGTTTTAATGTGTGGATGACTGAATTTAAAACTTTGGTGTCAAAGTTATTAAAAAAACAATCCAAAGTACAGACTTACAATATTGTTAAAAAAGCAAAGGTTATTCTTTCTCTTATAACCTTTAGTGCATCATATTTTTGATCATATTATTGATTAACAATCGCGAAAAGGAGATTTAAATTTGCAAATGATGCCTGGGCAGCCGAATAATTTGTGATATTCATCCGGTAAGTGAGTTGATGCCCCACATTGGGTCCGGAACCCGTATTGCAGGTTCCTATATTGCTGATTATGACCTGAGGAATACTGCTTAGCGTGATCAAACCTGCAGGAATTCCGGGAGAACCACCTCCCGATCCCTGATATGACCCCGCCTGTATCTGGATTTCTACCCCCTGCGGTATCATCCCCGATTCAATCCGCGCAGTGATCGAAACCGTTGGTGCGGGTGGGGTGACGGTGATATTATAGTTTAGCCATTTACTGTTGTCTGTCACCGGTTCGAAAGGATTGCCGGTACGAATCGGAGGGATAAAGGTCATGGCAACATTATTTGAGATGGAAAGGGATACACTGTTCTGAGCCTTCAGAACCACTGGTAAAAAGGTAATCATCAAACCAGCATAACTGAGCCATACCATTCGCTTTAAATTTTTCATGACTTTTAAATTTTCACCATTAAAAATATCTGATCTGACTTTTCTTTTGGAATTTAATCCTACGTCGAATCTCTTTGATTTTCACCTCCACTTGTTGAGTCTGTCCGGACCCCAGCTCAACAATAAATGTTCCGGTAACCAGTTCATACTCTGCCGGGATACCATCATCATAGACTTTTACACTCCATTGCCCGGGTCTGAGGCCCTCGAATGAAAAATGTCCATCTTCCTTTGTAAATACCCGGTAGATTTCATTGCCGTTCTTTGCTTCGACCAGTAGCTTACCCATTTGATCTTTTATGTCGGCATAGGTGTGGTCCTCACTTGAAACATCCTTAATGGTGACGATTTCCCCTGTTATATTAGCTGCCTGCATCAGCTTAATGTCAAATCGGGACGATTTCCCCGGCAAAATATCGATCTTATAAGGACCGGGGATCTCCGGAATCGAAAAAACACCTGCTTTTGAATTATCAATTGTCATATAACAATCACCCGCAGCGAGAATGGGGAAAACGTAATTTCCATTTTTATCAGTCACTGCCTGGTCTGATCCAATTGACAGAATAATACCTGCAATATTACGACCATTTTCATTCATTATTCTTCCGACAAGTTTTCCAATATTCTTTTTTTTACTTATCGGAATATTAAACGTGTGGACGTATTTAATCGCAAATGCAAGCTCTTTTTTATCGATTGTATTTTTCACCAGATTATACCGGCACGAAACCTCCACCTTGTTGTTTTTATCGGGGGAATAAATGAATCTTCCATCCAGAAGACTTCGATTCCGGGCATACTCCTCAATGGCATAACTACTCTGATAATTACATGAAAGCGATAGTTTATTCGTGATGTTTCCGTTGATTGATGTACCGTAAACCCAATTTTTCGAATCTTTTGTCAGATAACGGTTACTTTTCAGATAACTTACAAATCCGGAGAGATTTAATTTTCCGGACAATTGATAGTTCATGCTATATTGGGCCATGAATATCTTGCTTTGTCGTTCCTTTTGCATCAATAACAGATTCTCGGTATTCCCATAGTCAAATTCTAAGTTATGATATAAATTTTGCATCCGTTTATTCAGGCTTAGTTTAAGCGATTTTTCGTTATAATCAAACTTCATGGGCATCATATTATCCTGACGATCACGATAGTTATATCCCATTGACAGTCTGCCATCTTCCATAAACGTGTAGTTTACCATAAAATAGAGAAATTTGTCGAACGGGGCATTCCCATATAAGGTATCCAATGCCATATTCTGATGGCTACTAATGAAATTTACCCCTAAATTTATTTTTTTGGAAAGATTAATAATCCCATTTACCATCGTATATCGGGTATCGGTAAAATAGCCGGGATATTTCTTCTCTGCCATGGTAAAGTTATAAAACAGATTGAGCCAACGATAGTTTATATTTAATTCCGCTTTATAGGCCTGTTTGTATTCCCTTCCAATTGATCCTAATGCATATTCTCCGTTCAACCTGGCCCACCTGAATGGGGTGCCGCTGCCACTGAATGTAACTAAATTATTGCGGTCACCCGAATTGTTCAGTTTGTTTAAATATCCAATATTCAGGGCTAATGTCTGAGACTTTGAATATCCGATAAACAGAGATGAAGTCTGTTTAATTTGGGAATAGAACCTTGGAAAATTAACAAATGCACCCAGTGTAAAATAATTAAATTTGTGCTCAGCCTGAGCTCCTCTTCCATAACGGGCGAATTCTGTCAGATACGAAAGGCAATAGGTTTGATCTCCCAATAAGAACTTTGATTTCGGGGTCGTCAATTTCATAAAATATTCATCATATATTCCATAAAGCCTTTGGCCCCGACGATCCGGTCCCTGAAAATGAAAAGTAACCATCTTTTTATTCTCATTATCAATAAAACCTGAGCCCGAAAGATCCGTGAGGGTGGCATATAACCTTCTTCCACCAGGATTATCACTCACAAATAAGGTAGATAAATTAATCGGAAAACGGTTATATGGATCAAATTTAACTTCACCTGAAGGAATTATCGTATATGAAAATATGCCTGTCGCATTAATTTCTGGTAAGTTGGCTATTGAAGCCGTAAGTAAAATATCTTTTTTAACGGCTTTTAAAATTCCCTTCTCCGTTTTTATTTTACGTTTTACGATTAGAATCGAATCGGGGTCTAAGCTGAAAATCATTTTGTTATCATTTCCGGCACCATTAAGTATCGCTGAAATATCAACCGGGTTATTTGAAAGGTTTTGCACAATAAACTGAACAGATAAGGTATCATTGGCAAATACAAATTCCGATTCTTTAATCGATTCTATTTTTAATTCGTATCTGGGATTGATGGTAACCGGGATTTTAAATTCATTAACCTTTTTCCTCTTATTGTCAAAACCTTCAAGTGTAAGGTAATAATCACCAGCCCGCATGTGAGACGGTATATTTATACTTAGAATCTTAATAACAGATTGATTATTTGGACATTGAAGTTCCTTAAGGTCTGAAAAGCATTTGCATCCCCTGGGCAGATTAATTTTGAGATTTACAACTCTCTTATCTGCCGAGTGATTTACCAGTCTGATTGCCATGTTCGTGGTTGCACCGGGAGTAAGACTTATTTTTGCATTACTGATAAGCTGCATTTCAAAATCTACCTTTTGTGCAGAGACAATCGTTGTGCAAATCATAAGGATAAGTAATATTGATATTGATTTGCACATCCGTTGTATTTATAGGGTTAAAGAGTAAAGGACCTTGGGAATTCTACCTTGATTTTTATAGCTGTTTTAGATAGGGGCTGATTTAATTAGTTGGTTAATTAATTCAAAATAAAAACGGATCCCATTTATTCCTTTCAGAGCGATTGAGATTTTTTCACCCTTTAGCTTTATGGGATAAACGCTCGTTGCATCATTTTGATAACCTAAAGTGCTATGGTGTATTCCAGTCCAAATACATCCTCTCCCGCACCATCTGCAACTATAATTGCTTTATAGTTTTTTCCCGTTGGTATCCCGTCCATCGAAAATCTCCATTTTGTTGAAGTGGTCGGATACATCCCATTTTTGGGGGCTTTTAAAAGTTTTAACGAATTCCCCGTCGTTTCATCAAACAGCTCCATCGAAACGTCCGGTGAAATCAATCGCTCACCTGTATTGATTAATACAAAATCAAAATATGTTTTATTATTATCGG
This sequence comes from Prolixibacteraceae bacterium, assembly GCA_947475715.1. GTDB lineage: Bacteria > Bacteroidota > Bacteroidia > Bacteroidales > Prolixibacteraceae > JAAFHB01. Next base: position 63,578 of record CANJNY010000004.1, on the reverse strand, counting down.
TTACGATCCCTGGATTCTCAAATTCCAGCTGTCCTGTCCCCGTTTTGCCAATATTGGTAATGATCTGAACTGCATAACGAACCGACTCATTAATACTTAATTGTCCTTTAGAACTTGGATCTATCTGTCCCACCCCTTCTACCATAAGTACACTCCAATAAGTTCCTGAAAGGGAATCGCCCTGAGGAACATTTATTTCCAGTAGTACATCTTTGATCTCATTCCCTTTAAGAAAAATGGTCTTAGGACTGTATTGTATCCATGTAGCGTTTGACCGTTTCAATGTACCTGGCTCATTGTATAATGAAGCGCCTTGATAATCAAATACATAATCGCGAAGATAAAGCTTTACTTCCTGTTCTGTATCCCCGATGTTTCTCACTTTTAAGGTTGCAGAATATCTTTCACCTTTTTGTGCGACATATTTGTTTGTCAGGCTTCCGACGACTTCAAAGCCGGCTAATATCCTGAAAGGCATTAAACCTAAGATCACAACGATTAAAAGAATATTTTTAGCCTTCATGGTATGTGTTTTTTATTAGTTTGAGTTTGAAGCTGAATAAGGTGATACTGTTTTACCAGGAAGGTAAAACAGTATCATTAATTAAATTGGCACCTTTGTTTTTCCTCTTTCTGTTTACAGCGTTTCAGAAATTGTATAGGTAAGTGTAACTGCTGTAGCGGAAGCTGCGGCGACAAGTCCTGTTGCATATGCAGCATCAACTGACCAGTTATAAGTAAGTTTATAACCCATTCCAACTCCTGCATCAGTCCAGCAACTTCCGATTCCGGTAATCAGGTCCTGACCTGTTCCGGTCGTAGTTACATCAACCGCAGTGCCAACCGGTGTGCCAAAGGAGCCGTTTCCATTTGCAGAAGCTGCAGCAGCGATAACTGTTAAGGTTGTTCCTGCCGGAATTGTACCTGTTCTTGAAACCTGGATTGTTTTAGTCTTACCGGTAGTAATAATTGAGGTGACATTGATCCATGAAAGCTCATTGGTTACTGCGGCAATTTTTGCTCCGGCTGTGGCAGGTGCAGCAAAGGTTAAAACCGGTTTCGCAACAGTATTTTGCAAATTCATGATGTGCATAGAAGGCAGCGTGTAATTGATTGCATGTCCTGCAGTTCCATTATCCTGAGCCATTGTTTTTCCTGAAAAGCCGGCAATCAATGCGGCAACTGCTAAAATAACGATTGAATTTTTCATAATAATTTGATTTAAAGATTTTTAAAATTTAAAATGATCGTTTAATTTTTATTTGCATAGTGCTGTTTGTTTCCCATTATCTGATAGTGAAAAGCAAACCGGGATGATATGCGGGTTCCCTTGTTATGACTTTGCATCTCTCTGGTTTGTCATGCGAATCTATGGACTGTGTAAATTTTTCGGACCGCTAAAGTGTGTTACATGATTTGGATAATAACTATTTTCAATTTTTACGATCTTCCCCTGGTTAATTAGATTTTTTGCCACGAACCCAAGGATCATTCTGCTTTCACCAAGTGGAGCCTCCATATCGGAAATCCTTACCCCTTGCAGATGTTCATTGATATAATCGAGTACTTTTGATTCTAGTTTCATAATTTTTATCTCCTGATGAGTATGTTCGATTCTGTTTTAAAATAAGATCTGGAATATTTTATCTCATTTGTAATGGTACAAGGCAAAGAGCGGGCCAAAAAATAATAATCAGTAAAATTAGCACTGAAAGTAAAGTCTAATAGGCAATAATAGAGTGAATTAAGGGGTTGATTATTTTTAAAAATAAAATACGGGTGAATTACTTGAGTTAATAATCAGGCAATTCTAATTGAAAAAAACGCACAGGTGTGCGGAAATAAGCCAGGTCTGAAACTGCCAATTCACCTCAATTTTTAAAGGGTAAGGTGAAACATAAACGACAATTCGAATTTTCAACCCACCATTTTGGAGCACCCTTTAGATTCTTTGAAGCAGATGCATAAAAAAAGGTCTGTTTTTTCAACTGCCGCCAATGACAGGAAGTATAAGTGAAGGATAATTACAACAAAAATAAAGGTGATCGACTGCATGTTTAAGTAACACACACTCCGCAGATCACCCTTTTACTAAATTATATTCTGAACCGTTTGGGGACTTTATAAACGCCCGGAGGGATTACTCATCGATTTTGCTGACAGCAATATCATATTTTTTCATTTTGCGGATCAGGGCATCACGGGTTATGCCAAGCAGATCAGCGGCTGCGCTCTGATTGAAATTGCAGATTTTCAGAGCTTTGTGAATCATTGTCATTTCGTTGGTTTTCAGAGTAATCATGTCATCATCCGGTTTGGAAAATTCCGGTTTATTTGTTTTCATGGGAAAATCAGAGACTTCAAGTAAATTGCTTTTACAAAGGATTATTGCCCTTTCGGTCATATTCCTTAATTCCCTCACATTTCCCGGAAAATCGTATTTCTGAAGCACATTAAATACCTCTTTTGAGATTCGAATAGCAGGTTTATTAAACTTATTTGAATAGATCTCAACAAAATGGATTAGCAACGGCTTAATATCATCTGGACGTTCGCGTAAAGGGGGGATATGGATATGCAGGGTATTTAGCCTGTGCAGCAGGTCCAGTCTGAATTGCTTTTTATCGACAAGTTTTTCAAGATCCTGATTAGTGGCTGAGATGACCCGAAAATCAGTATGGATGGGGATTGTATCGCCAACCCGTGTAATCACCTTCTCTTCGGTGGTACGCAAAAGCTTGGCCTGAAGATTTAAAGGCATATCGGCAATTTCGTCCAGGAATAAAGTGCCCTTGTTGCATACTTCAAAAAAACCCATCTTATCGGCGATGGCTCCGGTAAAAGATCCTTTTTTGTGACCAAAGAATTCACTCTCGAGTAACGAATCGGTAATTGCACTGCTGTTAACAGCACACAAAAGATGATCTTTTCGTGGACTTGAATAGTGAATAATTCTGGCGATGTTCTCTTTTCCTGTCCCACTCTCACCGGTAATGAGCACGTTTGCATCAGGGTAATGGGCAGCTGTTACTGATTGCTCAAATACTTTGAGAATTTGCGGACTGACACCAATAAATTGACGGTCAATTTTTTCTTCAAGTGATTTGGAAATCAGGGAGTTCTTCTCTTCCATCCGCTTGAGCAACCGTTGCATCTGAAGATATTTCTGGGTTCGCTCAATTGCAATCTGAATATCGATAAAGCGGAAAGGTTTGCGCAAATAATCGAATGCACCAAGTCGAATAGCCTTTATTACGGTATCCATGTCACCGTGAGCAGAAATGATAATCACTTCCATTGAGGGATATTGGATCTTCACCTCTTTCAGAATATCAAGCCCGTTGACTCCGGGGAGCCTCACATCCAGAATTAGGAGGTCAATTTCGTGATTGCTCAATATTTTTTTGCCTTCGCTGGCAGTGTTTGCTTCAAATGCCTGATATTCAGAATCATCAAAGAAGCCGCTTAGCTCTTCCGTGAACTGCTTCTCGTCATCTAAAATCAGGATCTTTATTCTTTCCTTTTTCTCCATTTTTATTTTTCGTTTGGAATATTCAATACCACCTTAATTGTTGTTCCAATTAAAGGATCACTGGTAATATCAATAATTCCATTCATCTCTTTAATAATCTGATAACAAATTGACAATCCAAGTCCGGTCCCTTTCCCCTCCTCTTTGGTGGTGAAAAAGGGGAGCATGATGTTATGTATGATATCATCATTAACACCGCTCCCATTATCAATTATTTCGGTAATTATTGTTCTTTTATGAGATGCGGTTTTAATTGTAATCGATGGTTCAGAGTATTCCTGCTGTTTGGTTCTCTTCTCCATTACTGCATCTTTTGCATTGGTAAGCAGGTTGATAATTACCTGTTCAAATTTGTAGGTATTCCCCACGAAGGGTGGAATTTCGGTACTTAACTCAAGGGATAACTTGATTCCCAGATGTTTGAATTGCTCAGAGATTAGCGAAACGGCATTTTCAATGGTTTTATTGATATCAAATGCCGTTAATACAAAATTTTCATGGCTTCTGGAAAAAGCCCTGACATGATCAATGATATTTCGGATACGGATAATATTTTCAAAAATTTTATCTGATTTAGTTTTGAGGAATTCGATATCTATCACCTCATTTTTTGAGGTTTCGTACAAGATCCGATCCATTACCATCGAAATAATGTTTAAGGGCTGATTGATTTCATGAGCAATCCCCGAAGCCATTTCGCCAAGATTAGCCATTCTGTCGGCATGGATCTGTTTGGTCTCTAATTTCTTTCTGAAGGAGATATCCCTGATCGCAATCATTACCGAGATGGGTTGCCCCTGGTTATCCTGTATTAGTGTTGAGCTTATTTCGCTTAAAAATATCGATTTGTTTTTCTTCCTGATTTTAATCTCAAAATTCTGGCAGATCCCATCATTCATTGTCTTTTCAAAGACATCTTTAATGGCATCGTTCTCGTCAGAAGGGACAAAAGCATGAAAATTTTTACCCACCAGATCCTCCTTATTGTCAGCTCCCAACAGTTCGAGTCCTATTCCGGAAGCTTCTGTTATTATTCCATTCATGTTCACAAGAAGAATTCCGTCAGGGGAGTTATTTACCATCGTCCGGTATTTCTCCTCACTTATTTTAAGCGCTTGCTCTGACATCTTTTGTTCTGTGATATCCTCAGATATTCCGAGCAGATATTTGGGAACACCTTGCTCATCCAAGATGGGAACTTTTTTGGTATGTAAGATCCGGATTCCATCGTGCCTGGTTGGTAATGATTCTGCTTTAATTACCATCATCTCCCTTTTGTCCAGCACTTCTCTGTCCTTAGCTACAATAACTTCAGCCTGCTTGTTTGGAAAAAGGTCAAAATCATTTTTGCCTAATATATCATCTTTTACAATCCCAAGAAGATTCTCAGCTGCCTTGTTAAATCTTACAAACCTTAGATTTTTAGCGTCTTTAATAAATATCATATGGGGAATATTCTCAATAATGGAGTCCAAAAAGTTGCTTGCCTGCTTTATCTCCTCCTCAGCTCGCTTGCGCCGTGTAATATCCCGAATGATGCCGGTAAAATACCGTCCTGAATCTGTTTCCCATTGTGCCAGCGATAATTCTAATGGGAATTCTTCTTTGTTTTTTCGTAATCCACTAATCTCAAAGGTTTTAAACAATGTTTCAAATTCCTTATTTTTTAAATTTTCTCCAATATATTCCAGATATAACTGATGGAAACGCAGGGGAAGAATAATAGAGAGATTTTTTCCGGTAATCTCAAATTCGGTATAACCAAATATTTTTTCGGCGGCATCATTCCAGTCTGTTATAATTCCTGAACTATCTGAAGTAATAATGGCATCATTTGCTGATTGTGTTACTGAGCGGAATTTCTCTTCGCTCTCCTTAAGTGCAGCTTCGGCACACTTGCGCTCTGTTATATCTTTGGCTATACCCCGGTAACCTTTAAAATTACCCTCCTCATCAATAATGGGAACGCCATTTGTTAAAAGGCAGATCCGCTCCCCGTTTTTTCCAATATTCCAGCTCTCAAAATCTTTAATTGCTGCTTTACTGGACATGATCTCCGAAAATATAACCGATGCCCGCTCAACTTCATCCGAAGGGACAAAATCGAACATCGTCTTTCCGATAATCTCCTCCCGCGAAACTCCCAAAAGATCAGAACCCCGCTTCGAACTATACGTATATATACCTTTCTCATCTACCTCCCAAACCCAATCGGCCATGCTGTACATGATGTCACTGAGCCTTCGTTCACTCTTTTTAAGGGCTGAATTCACCCTTGTCAATTCATCGGATGTAGCTTTTAATTGTAATCCATTAAGAATGATGGTCTGCTTTTGATTAAACAGATCGAGGAATATATTGATTTTACAAAGCAGAATATGATTGTCAATGGGCTTCGACATATAATCAACTGCCCCTGAGTCATACCCCTGAAATACTTCTGTTTTATTGAAATTACTGGCAGTCAGGAAAATAACCGGAACTTTATCACCAACCCGGTCTTGATTTAACCGTAATGCAAGCTCGAAACCATCCATTACGGGCATTCTTACATCAACAATTGCCAAAGCCAGTTCCACATTCTTTGTCTTCTCAAGAGCTTCTGCTCCTGAGAGTGCCGTAATGAGCCGAACCTTAACCTTCCTGAGAATTACTTCCAACAGGTAGATGTTTTCGACCAGGTCGTCAACAATAAGCAGATTTGGAAGAGGCTTCATATTAAACAGTATGTTAAATTTACCACATATAAAATCTTTTAAAGTTCCACCGATTTAACGATGATTAAATTACAGATCCGTGAATATGTATTAATCTTCTCAACGAATCTGCGCCCCTGCTTCACGTTCGTAAACGCTGATTAGTCGGCTCATCGTTTTTTCTATCTGCTTGTCATTGAGTGTTTTTTCTTCGTCCTGAAGGATGAAGCTCACAGCATAAGATTTTTTGCCTGCGGGCAGGTTCGCACCTTCATAGACATCAAAGATATTGACATTGCGTAATATTTGCTTTTCAGTTCTATAGGCAAGTGCTTTTATGGTACTGAATTTTATCTCTTTATCCAATAGTAATGCCAAATCGCGTTTTACTTCCGGATATTTCATCAGTGGGGTATAGGTTACCTTATTATTTTTGATTGCCTTTAAAATTGCAGTCCAGTTTAGATCACCATACCATACGTTCACGTCGATATTGAGGTTTTTTAGAATTGTCCGACTAACATATCCAATCTGTCCGATCAAAATATTATTTACCCGAAACTCTAACCCTTCAGAAAAGAGATCATTTGAGAATGATTCTATGACACATTTTGCCGGATTCAGACCAATTCGGGTGAGGATATTTTCAATATTTGCTTTCAAGGTAAAAAAAGAGGTGGGCTCCTCTTTAAGATTCCAGTTCCCGGTCTCTTTGCTGCCAGTAACCCAGATGCCAATATGTTCTGATTCGGAGTAGTTTTTTACCGGATTTTCATAAGTTTTACTTCCATCAAATTGGTAAACATTTCCGAATTCATATAACCGAAGATCGGCATTACGGAAGTTGGTGTTTCTGTTAATCGCTTCGAGCCCGCCAAAGATCAGTGTCTGACGCATTGCATTGAGATCGCTGCTTAACGGATTAAAAAGTTGTACGCTATTTGCTGCCGCGAAAGTTTCAAGATGTTCGTAATAGGAGCGTTTAGTCAGCGAGTTGGACATGATTTCATTAAATCCTCTTGCAGTGAAGATTTCAGAGATCAGGTTCTGCAATTTCATCTTATCGGGATGGTCGGCATGCTGAATCGAAGCCTTTATCGCTTTGTTTGGTTCAACATTATTATAACCGTAAATCCGGAGGATCTCTTCAATAATATCTACCTCTCTTTTTACATCTACGCGGTAGGGTGGTACAGAGAGGCTTAACCCCTCGGCTGTCTCTTGTATGATTTTGATTTCAAGGGAGTTAAGTATCCGTTTAATGGTCTCTTTAGGTAGTTCCTTACCGATGAGTCGGCTGATGTTAGTCCAGGTTACTTCAACCGGAAAAAAATCCAGGATTGAAGGGTCGCCAATAATATCGATAATCTCAGAGGAGATTGTACCCCCTGCGATCTCTTTAATAAGCAATGCTGCCCGTTTTAATGCATAGAGTGTTTCGTTGGGATCAACACCCCGTTCGAAGCGGAATGAGGCGTCGGTATTTAAGCCATGCCTGCGGGCAGTCTTACGGATGAAAACCGGATTAAAGAAGGCACTCTCCAGAAAGATAGCGGTTGTACTCTCCTTTACACCTGAATGTAATCCACCAAAAACGCCACCAATACACATTGGTTCATTGGCGCTGCAGATCATGAGGTCTTTATCCGATAATTCGTGTTCAACGCCATCCAATGTGATGAATTTTGTTCCAGCATCAAGAGTCTTTACAATCACCTGATTCCCTTTTATTTCGGCGGCATCAAACGCATGAAGCGGTTGGCCTGTTTCGTGCAGGATATAATTGGTGATATCCACAATATTATTAATCGGATTCTGACCAATTGCTTTAAGCCTGTTTTGAAGCCATTCAGGCGAAGGGGCTACTTTGATATCTGAAATAGTTAAACCACTGTATCTTGGGCAAGCCTCTGTATTCTCAACGGTGACTGATATCTGAAGTTTCTGATTTTCGATTAGAAATGATCCGATCTCAGGGCGTGTATAAGGAATAGTCTCTTTTTGGCTTAGAAAAGCAGACAAATCACGTGCGATGCCAATGTGTGAAGCGCTGTCAATGCGGTTTGGAGTCAGGTCGACTTCAAGGACGAAATCTGACTGGATATTGAAATACTCACTGGCAGGAGTTCCGGGAACAGCTTCGCTATTTAAAACCAAAATGCCGTTGTGATCGTGGCCAATTCCTATCTCATCCTCTGCACAGATCATACCCATCGATACTTCACCTCTGATCTTGGACTTCTGGATAGTAAATTGTTCGTCTCCATTGTATAACACCGTTCCAACAATGGCAACAATAACCTTTTGGCCAGCTGCAACATTAGGTGCTCCACAGACGATCGGGAGGTTTTCGCCACTTCCTACATTCACCGTTGTTACACTTAAGTGGTCTGAATTTGGATGTTTATGGCATGTGATAACCTCCCCCACGACAAGTCCCTTTAATCCACCCTTAACAGATTCAACTTCGTCGATACTTCCTGTTTCAAGTCCAAGTTGTGTTAATGTGGCCGCAACTTCGGCGGGAGAGAGTTCAAAATTAAGATAATCTTTTAGCCAGCTGTATGAGATATTCATTTTAAAAATTCTGCTTGATAGTATAGAGGGGCAAATATAGGCAATTTAGGATCATTGCCCAAACCTGATAATTTCAGAAAATATTATTCTAAGCCTGAATTCCTTGATTTTTAGGGACAGTTGGGAGGATATTCAGAGGAAAAGGGAGCTAATTTGAGTTTTTTTTCGATATTTTTTAAAAAGCTATTTTATTAATGTATTGAATTATTATTTTGCAACCGTTAAACAACCCGATAATTGAGTTCGTTGCATCTTATTAATCATTTATAATACAATATATTAGAGATATTCTTATACGAAACATACTATGGCAAAAATCAACAAACCACGCATTGTGAAGGATTATGACAAGCTTCCTCTTGATGTTCAAGGGCAAATTAAGCTGAATTACCCGCATGGTTTTTCAGGAAGTCTCATTACTTATGTTAATGCCAAGGGGAAAGTGGTCTCTGCACTACCTTACGAAACAGATGAATTTTATTACCTTGTTCGAATGACCCTTGAGGAGGCAAATAACATCGTTGAAAATGATGATGATTTTGGAGATGATGGAATTCTCCGTGATGACTTTGCGCTACAGGAGTTTGAAGGGCATGATGACGTTGATGAAGATGTGAATGATATTCCGGACGACCTGCCTGAGGATGATGCTGATGATGATGATGATATTTAAATTCAGTGGCTTTAACCTATTTAACAAACCCTCAGGAAATTTAAGTTCGTGAGGGTTTGTTGTTTGAATACTTCACCCCTGGCAAGGTTTGGAATTGAGTCAGGGGTGAAGTATTAATTGTTCATTTACAAATGAAATGATTTCAGCCTTCATTCCCGGCTTAAACCATGTAATTTCAGGATCGCGTCTAAACCATGTTAACTGCTTACGCGCATATTTCCTTGAATTGGCTTTGATCTTCTCACGTGCCAGTTCAAGTGTTATCTTACCTTCGAAATATTCAAATAACTCCCGGTAACCAACGGTATTGAGCGAATTGAGCTCACTGAACGGATGAAGTTCAAAAGCTTCCTTTTCGAGTCCATCCTCAAACATATTGTCAACACGCTGATTGATTCGGTTATACAAAATCTCCCTGTCGCAATTCAAGCCAACCTTTAGAATGTTAAACGGTCGTTTTCGGGGTTTATTGGTCCTTAGTTCAGAGTAAGGTTTGCCGGTCATCATGCAGATTTCAAGGGCATGAAGAATTCGCTTCGGATTCTGGAGGTCAACCTGATTAAAGTATTTGGGATCCAGTTCAAAAAGTTCATTTTTAAGTATTTCAAGCCCTTCTGTGGCAAGACGGTTCATCAGTGATTGTCGTAGTTCAGGATCGATGTCGGGAAAATCGTCCAATCCCTTGCACAGTGCATCAATGTATAACATCGAACCACCTGTCATCAATACAACATCCCTGTTTTGAAATAATACCTCTAATTTCTCCAGGACTTCAAGTTCAAATCTTCGTGCGTTGTAATTCTCGTGGATTGAGTGCGAACCAATAAAATGATGGGGGATAGTTTCAAGGCTCTTCCGGTCCGGAACCGCTGTTCCGATTACCATCTCCATAAATATCTGCCTCGAATCACACGAGATGATCTCTGTGTGATAATAGTTCGCAATATCAATACTGAGTTCTGTTTTCCCAACGCCTGTCGGACCCAGAAGTATTAGAAGAGTTTTGGGCATTAATGAAAAAATGACTTAAAGGCACTCAAAAAGTAAAGCCCAAAGGTAGTTAGAAATTAATTAATGTAATTTTCTTTTTCAGACCTACATCACCTCTCCAATTTCACCATAGATCAGATTCAGATCCTCAAGCTCCCCAAAATCGGTAAAAACATTTTGAAGTTCAGAATCGTGTTCTGCAAGTAAATCTGCATTGTAACCGGAAAAACTCTGTGCAGGAGCATTTCCTCTGTGGTAAGTAATCGTGGGTGCGTTTAGTTTGTTTTCCATAACCAGCTCATTTAATTCAATATAAAATGATTTTTGACTTGTAATATCAAAAATATAGATTAATTTATCCTCCCTCTCCTTTAGATAATCACCAAGAAAGGTGTTTTTCATTAAAAGTACCGGAAACTGTTTACTCTTCTTGTCACTAAACATCATGATCTCCTCCCCTTTGTCCCACTCCTCATCGGCAAGAAAAAAGGTGGCAAGTTCTGAAGAATCGTACTTGCATGCATGCTGAATCGCTTCGTGAAGTTCGAAAAAGGTATTTCTTGCATTGGCATCAATATGCAATACAAAATTTTCCACCTTGTCGGATATGATTCTGAATCGAAATACCATTTTGCTTTTAAACTTCGCGAATAACCTATCTGGAAATGGTTCTAAAGGTATATCGGGCCAGGGCAGTTCGGAGTGGTAAAAGTATTAAAAAATGTTAATTCGAAAATAATAAATTGCAACTATTTGAATTACAGTGAAAAGGCTGGGTATTTTGGAAAAATGAAATCATTCGTTCGAATAATTAAATAGGCCGGAAAAATGTCCCGGCCTATTTAAAATATTTTCAAAAAAGTTATTGATTTTCCTTAATGAAATTGAGACATGAACCGGCCTTGAACCAGGCGATCTGTGCTTCATTATAAGTATGTTTTACCTCAATAATTTCCGACGATCCATTGCTGTGATGTAAGGTGAGCTGCAATAATTTGCCGGGTTCAAACGATTCAAGTCCAATAATATCAATTGAATCGTCTTCCTCGATTTTGTTGTAATCTTCAGGATTTGAAAAGGTAAGTGCGAGCATACCCTGTTTTTTCAGGTTTGTTTCGTGAATTCTGGCAAACGATCGGGTCAAAACCACTCTTACTCCAAGGTGGCGTGGCTCCATCGCGGCATGTTCACGGGATGAACCTTCACCATAGTTTTCATCACCTACAATCAACGAACCAAGCCCCTCTTTTTTATAGGCCCTTGCCGTTGCAGGAACGGCTCCATATTCTGAGGTCAGTTGATTTTTTACCGAGTTTGTATTCCCGTTAAAATCATTGATTGCTCCAATCAGCAGATTCTCTGAAATATTATCGAGGTGCCCCCGGTAAGTAAGCCATGGGCCGGCCATCGAGATATGGTCAGTTGTACACTTTCCACGGGCTTTGATCAAAAGTTTTAGATTTTTCAGGTCGTGCCCTTCCCAGGGTGCAAATGGGGCGAGTAACTGAAGTCGGTCAGAGGATGGATTTACTGAAATTTCGATTCCCTGATGGTCTGTTGATGGTGGGATCAGTCCCTGATCTTCTACTGCAAAACCGTTTACCGGTAAATTATCTCCGGTTGGCGGATCAAGTTTGACCAATTCTCCGTTTTCGTTGGTTAAGAAGTCGGTAACCGGATTAAAATCCAATGTTCCTGCAATGGCAAATGCGGTCACAATTTCTGGTGAAGCTACAAAGCCATGGGTTTTGGGATTTCCATCGGTACGCTTTGCAAAATTCCGGTTAAAGGAGGTCATAATCGAATTTTCGGGCAAATTAGCGGCATTATGCCTGGCCCACTGACCGATACAAGGTCCACATGCATTGGTCATCACAATTCCACCCATCTCCTCGAACGAATCGAGAAAACCATCCCGTGCAACGGTGTAACGAACAAGTTCCGAACCGGGAGAAATCGTAAACTCTGCCTTTACCTTTAGGTTTTTAATTCTAGCCTGCCGGGCTACAGAAGCTGCGCGGCTGATATCCTCGTAGGATGAATTGGTACACGATCCAATTAATCCTACTTTCATCTCCATCGGCCACCCTTTCTCCCTGGCAACACTCTTGAATTTTGAAAGTGGTGTTGCTAAATCGGGCGTGAATGGGCCGTTTATATGTGGTTCAAGCTCGGAAAGATTTATTTCGATTACCTGGTCGAAAAATCTTTCAGGATTGGCAAATACTTCAGGATCGGCGCTCAGGTCAGATGCAATTTTCGAAGCCATTTCTGCAACATCTGCCCGGCCAGTTGCCTGGAGGTATTGGCTCATACTCTCATCAAAGGCGAATGTTGAAGTTGTAGCACCCACTTCAGCTCCCATATTACAGATTGTCCCTTTACCGGTGCAAGAGATACTGGAAGCCCCGGGACCAAAATATTCGATGATACAACCGGTACCACCCTTAACGGTTAAGATTCCGGCAACTTTAAGAATAACATCTTTAGGAGAGGCCCATCCGCTAAGTTTCCCGGTAAGATTGACTCCGATAAGTTTTGGAAATTTAAGTTCCCAAGGAATACCGGTCATTACATCGACTGCATCAGCGCCACCGACCCCAATAGCAATCATTCCCAATCCACCCGCATTTACAGTGTGTGAATCGGTTCCAACCATCATACCACCGGGGAAGGCATAATTTTCGAGTACCACCTGGTGAATTATCCCTGCTCCCGGCTTCCAGAAACCAATTCCATATTTTTTTGACACCGAAGAGAGAAAGCTGTAAACTTCCTTATTGGTCTCTTCTGCTTTTTTAAGATCTTCAACCGCACCGGTTTGTGCAAGAATCAGGTGGTCGCAATGTACCGTTGAGGGGACAGAAACTGTGCTCTTTCCTGCCTGCATAAATTGAAGCAATGCCATTTGGGCAGTTGCATCCTGCATCGCAACACGATCCGGATCAAAGTTAACATAAGACACCCCTTTTTCAAAAGGGAGCTCCGGAAATTCTCCGGAAAGGTGCGAATAGAGGATTTTCTCGGTTAAAGTAACCGGCCTTCCCAGTAATGTGCGTAATTTGTTAACTCGTTCAGGCATTTGTGAATACACTTTCCGAATCATATCAATGTCGTAAGCCATACGGTTCAATTTTAAGATTATACAAACATTTGCAATGTTAATGATTATTGGTGAGAAAAAATAAACCCTTTGATGAAATATGCAGGAAAACCGAACGATATTCCTCTTTATTTGTTTTTTTAAAGTTGTTCTGCTTCCAGTGATTTTCTGCCATTAGCAGCCTATCGGTTGCCAATTTGCCCCTCCTCAAACAGATTCTCTGACGCTTTGATCCGATTAATTTTAATATTTACCGATTCAGGTTACATTTAATCGATTGTTAGTTTTAAATTAGCACAAAAATTAGTGTAAATCAATTTTAAAGTCCGAATGATTTGGATTAAACCTTTGGTATTTGAAAATATACGAATTGCCTTTCAGTCTATTCGTGGGAACCTGGTTCGGTCTGTCCTTACTATATTAATTATAGCAATAGGAATTTCAGCCCTTGTTGGAATTTTAACTGCAATCGATTCGATTAAGAACTCAACTGAATTTACACGTTTGGGAGCTAATACCTTTAGCATTCAAAGTCGAAGTATGCGTGTTCAGATAGGAAATAAGCGTTATCGTTCAAAGAATTACAGTTATATCAGCTATTTTCAGGCACGTGAGTTCCGTGAGCGTTATACTTTCCCGGCAACAGTTTCTGTCTCGGTTAATGCAACACAGACCGCTACGGTAAAATACGAATCAAAAAAGAGTAATCCCAATGTTACTGTGCGTGGGATTGATGAAAATTTTCTCCAGACTGCCGGTTATGAGCTGGAGTCGGGGAGGGGGCTCACCTTTAAGGAGTCTTTTGAGGGTGACAATGTAGCCCTTTTGGGTTCGGCACTGATTAAAAAACTGTTCTCCGGTGATGCAGATCCTGTGGGAAAAGTTATTTCGGTTGGGAGCGGCAAATATACGATTGTAGGTGTTTTAAAAGATAAGGGAAGCGGGTTTGGCAGTGGCGGGGATCAGGTTGTACTTCTTCCATTTACCAATGTAAGGCAGTATTTTCCAAGGCCTCAGATGAACTTCCGGATCAGTGTGATGCCCAAAACACCGCAATTGCTCGATGCTGCCATCGGAGATGCCGAAGCTGCATTCCGAAATATCAGGGGGCTTAATGTTCTGGATGATACAGATTTTATAGTTGAAAAGAGCGATAACCTGGTCAATGTTTTACTCGATAATATCAAATACGTAACTCTGGCGGCTACCATTATCGGATTTATTACCCTGCTGGGCGCGGCAATAGGCCTGATGAATATCCTTTTGGTAACGGTGGCTGAAAGGACCCGTGAAATTGGGATTCATAAAGCGATGGGGGCAAACTCCCGTTCAATTAAACAGCAATTTCTGATCGAATCGATTGTAATCGGACAATTGGGCGGATTGCTGGGAATTATTTTGGGAATTCTTGCAGGTAATGGTGTCTCAATGCTTATTGGGAGCTCCTTTATAATTCCCTGGCAATGGATGTTTGCAGGTGTCGTTTTATGTCTGCTGGTAAGTTTGGGTTCCGGAGTGCTTCCTGCGATAAAAGCCTCGAAGCTGGATCCTATTGAGGCGTTACGATATGAATAATAGGTAATTGATCTACAGGGTTACGAGAAATCCAAATTTATAGGCAAAATTATCATGTATCGCATTGAATCCATAAGGACCATAACGGTAAAAAACACCTGCACCGAATGATACATGGCTCAAACGGATTAAATTGTTGATCTCAAATCCCGATTCGTAAAAACCTTTATGGTAATCCTTAAGATTAAGTTGAGTGATAAAATGAGAGCTCAACCTTCCTACACCCATATTTTGCGCAAAAATAATTGCTGGCCGGTTTTTAATGTTAGCTGAAAAGAGCCAGGTGCTGAAATTATGCCTCAGATTAATCGAAGTATAATTGGTAGCAGAAAATTCATTCATTTGCATCGTCCCAAATGAGAAGGGGGCATCCATTGTGTATGTTCCAGTATAACTTCCATTTCCATTAAACAGTTCAATCATTGGGCTTTGTGATGAAATTAATCCTCCCCGCAGAATAACGGTAGTGGTTCCAATAGGGGACTTGGGAAGATTAAATTTCCATTTGATCTCTAATTTTGTAAACCGGTATTCCCCCCCCAAAGCCGAAAGACACTGGATAATTGTCAAATAGAAATCGGATAAAGGGGCTTTTGTTTCGTTCAAATGTCCTTCGTCCAGTTCAAATACGATTCCAGGTGCATATCTTAATTGTAAGCCGGTGCGAGCCAGCGTGATGGGCGAAAAGGGATGTTCGAGCAGGAACCGGGTATCTTTGATCGTCCTGTTTTCAGAGAGGTCTCCGAAAATATAGAAATTAAAATCATTGACGGGGCGGATTTCAAATCCGAAAGTTGTTCGCTTGGTTGCAAACATATTTGTTATCAGTAGATTTCGAAAACTTTCCGGGTTTAGTAATGATTTGGATTCGAGGAATTCAGACCCGCCGAATTCAAGATTCATATCCTGATAATCGAGGTGAATTCGTAAATCGGACCTGCCAATCGGATAAAAATTAATCCACTCGGCATGTTTTAACGAGCCGTTTTTCATTCCATAGGTGGTGGCTGCCCCTACCGTAAAATGGTGCGATAATTTCTCATTGGTTTCACCCCCGATTCCTAATTTAATCCCTTCATAGATGGTATAGCTAAAGGGTTTGCTGAAATCAAGGTTAAAGAAACCAATGGAAATCTTCCCTTCAGCCATCAACCGAACAAGTTTAAGGTTCTTTTTTTCGCGATCGGCCCTAAACAGACTATCTGCGATGAATAGGGTATGCAGTTCCGATCCGCTAAAAGGCCTAAACCCAAAGTTTTCTGTTTTGACAGTATGTGATTGAGCAGTGTCTCCCGGCAAGGAGTCTGATTCGCTATAATTCCACAGTTTAATAATCTGAGAATTGAATGATTTGGTACTATTGCTTAAAATCACTCCGTTTAATCTGTTGGTTGCAAAACCGGGAATAGTGGTCATCAAAACCAAAGTCATCAAAACAGGATAAATTTTAATTTTTAACCAATTCATTCAATTCACAATCTATTAAAGCACAATAATTTTGGGGAAAATTAAGTTTTTAATGGTTATTTGGAGGACATCTTCAATAGCGATACCTCCTCTTCGGTAAGGAAACGCCATCGGCCGCGGGGAAGGTCTTTCTTTGTCAATCCGCAGAAATAAACCCGGTCGAGTTTTTCAACCTTATAGCCAAGATGTTCAAAGATACGGCGAACGATCTTATTTTTTCCTGAATGGATCTCAATGCCCACCTGCTTTTTATCATCTTCACTTACATAACTTACCGAATCGGCAGCAACAAATCCATCTTCAAGGGTTATCCCATCGACAATCTCCTGAAGGTGATTTTTCGTAACTTTCTGATCCAGATGTACGTGGTAAATCTTCTTGCGATTGTATTTGGGATGGGTTAACCGTTTGGTCATATCGCCGTCGTTGGTGAAAAGCAACAGGCCGGTGGTACTCTTATCGAGCCGGCCAACGGGATAGATTCGCTCGGGACATGCATTGGCGATAAGTTCCATTACGGTTTTATCTGCATGGGGATCTTCAAGGGTGGTGACATAACCCTTTGGTTTATTCAGCAGCACATACATTTTTTTTTCGGCGGTAATAATTCTGCCGTTAAAACTAACCGACTCGCCGGGTAATACCTGATGTCCCATCTCTGAAACAATTTTACCGTTGATTGTAACACAACCGGTTGCGATATAGGTGTCGGCTTCACGACGTGAACATAATCCGGCATTGGCGATGTATCGGTTCAGACGCATTGAACCCGGCTCTTTTTTTGAGGGCGCCGGTTTGGTCCCTTTATTGGCTGATTTAAATTCGTTATTCAAATTTTGGATTCCCAGTCTTCCACGTAATACTTTTCCTGTTTTGTTCAGGAATTGATCAGACTCGGCACCGTCAAATTTCTTTTCCGGGCGCTTTTCAATCACATTTCTGCGAAAAATATCGGAGGTCCGCTCTTTTCCAAACCGACCCGTGGGTGCGGTTGCGGGTCGTGATCCCGATGCTGTTTTTAATACCTTGGTCTTTCCGACTCTCTTACCTGAGCCTAAATCTTTTGGCTCACTTCTGCTTCCTGCAGGCCTTCTGCTCTGATCGCCCTGAGATGCCCCACCTTTGTGGATACGTGGTCTTGTTCCCGGCTCCCTCTTCTCGACGGTACGCTTATCGGTGCGCTCCTGTCCTCTTGCTCTTCTGATAATCATCTTAATTCTCTGACTTATTAATATTTCGGGTGCAAAGGTCGGAAAAAAAAAGTAAAAAAGAACTTATATTTTGTTTCGACAGAATAATCCTTTGAATAATTAACCCAATTTAACAACTTTGCACCTTAAATAATCGAAAAATAATACAAAAACTTATGGCGCTAATAAAATCAATATCGGGAATACGTGGTACAATCGGAGGATTACCGGGTGAGGGACTGAGTCCGTTAGATCTGGTGAAATTTACTGCCGCATACCTTACCTGGATAAAAGAGCGAAGTAAGGATAACCGAAAATTAAAAATCGTAGTGGGGCGTGATGCCAGAATCTCTGGCGACATGGTCAATGCACTGGTAACTGGCACTTTAATTGGAATGGGTGCGGATGTTGTAAACCTCGGTCTTGCTTCTACCCCTACTACTGAACTTGCCGTTGTGGCTGAAAATGGTGACGGAGGAATCATTCTTACGGCAAGCCACAATCCCAAACAATGGAATGCCCTTAAGCTACTCAATGAGCATGGAGAGTTTCTCAATGATACTGAAGGGAAGATGGTTTTGGAAATAGCCGAAAATGAGCGATTTGTATTTGCAGAGGTCGATGATCTGGGCCATGAGTCTTTTAAGGATTATACCGGTTATCATGTTCAGCATGTACTCGATCTTGCTCTTGTAAATGTTGAAATGATCAAAAAAAGAAATTTCAGGATCGCCGTTGACGCAGTCAATTCAGTTGGTGGTATTATTGTCCCTGAATTATTAAAGGCTTTGGGCGTTTCTCAAATTGTAGAAATTAATTGTGAGGTTAATGGACACTTCGCACATAACCCCGAGCCAATTCCTGAAAATCTCAGAGAAACTGCCAAAATAGTTAAGGATAGAAATGTAGATGTCTGTTTTGTGGTTGATCCTGATGTTGACCGGTTAGCGATTATTAATGAGGATGGAACCATGTTTAATGAGGAATATACCCTTGTTGCGGTAGCTGATTATGTGCTTGGGAATACTCCCGGAAATACCGTATCTAATCTTTCATCTTCAAGAGCGCTGCGCGATATAACCGAATTGCATGGCCAAAGCTACACCCCCTCAGCGGTAGGAGAGGTTAATGTAACAACCATTATGAAAGCAACAAATGCAGTAATCGGAGGCGAAGGAAATGGAGGTGTGATCTATCCGGCAAGTCATTACGGTCGTGATTCTATGGTTGGGATTGCACTTTTTCTCTCTCATTTGGCTAAATCAGGATTGAAATGTTCGGAGCTTCGGGCCACTTATCCTGACTATACGATATCAAAAAATAAAATTGAACTTACCCCGGATATCGATGTGGATGACATTCTTTTGAAAATTAAAGAGAAGTACCACAACGAAAAGGTTAATGATGTGGATGGTGTTCGAATCGATTTTGACAAGGAGTGGGTACATTTGAGGAAATCAAATACTGAACCCATAATCAGAATTTACTCAGAAAGCAAGTCAGCCGTTAGGGCTAATAGTTTAGCAGAAGAGATTATTTCTGTCATCCGCCAGATTGCCGGAATTTAATGTGAGCAGTATTTAAAAGCAACGGATATCACCGATGTAGGGGTTTGAACCCGAATGGGAATATTTTTAGTATTTTGAATTATATTTGCAAGGTGGTTTTTAAGTGCTTATTAAATATGTTAAGTATTTGTTAAGTGTGATGATTTTTTTTTGAAATCGGTGCAATCTACCTGGATTTGTATTGGTTTTTTAACAGTAATAGTTTTTTAATCAGAATATATAATTTGATTTTTATGAAAGTTACAGTTGTAGGAGCAGGAAATGTTGGATCAACGTGTGCTGATACATTGGCATATCGCGAAGTAGTAAATGAAGTAATCTTATTGGATATCAAGGAGGGCTTTGCCGAGGGTAAAGCGCTTGATATTTGGCAGAAAGCCCCAATTATTGGATACGATACCCGTACTGTCGGGGTTACAAATGATTATGCACGGACAGCAGGTTCCGATGTGGTAGTGATTACTTCCGGATTACCGCGTAAGCCGGGAATGACCCGCGACGATTTGATCCAAATCAATGCGGGAATTGTAAAATCTGTAACAGAAAATGTTATTAAATATTCTCCGAATGCCATTCTGATTATTGTGTCCAATCCACTCGATGTGATGACCTATCAGGCACATATCACTTCCGGATTTCCACGTACCAGAGTAATGGGAATGGCCGGGATTCTCGATACTGCCCGTTACCGTGCTTTTCTTTCTGAAGCGCTTGATATCTCTCAAAAAGAGATCCAGGGTATGCTTCTTGGAGGTCATGGAGATACCATGGTTCCTCTGACAAGGTATACTACCGTCGGAGGAATTCCAATCACCGAATTACTTGATGCCGAAACATTAAATGCGATTGTTGAACGCACTAAAGCCGGAGGTGGAGAACTGGTTAAGCTTATCGGGACTTCGGCATGGCATGCTCCGGGAGCAGCTGCAGCTCAGATGGTAGAAGCTATCGTTAAAGATCAGCGACGGATTTTCCCTGTTTGTATTCAGCTTCAGGGTGAATATGGCATCGATAATTGCTATCTTGGTGTTCCTGTTGTACTGGGTAAAGATGGCATCGAAAAAATTGTAGAACTCCATTTGAACGAAGAGGAGATGCAAATGATGAAAACCAGCGAAGGGCATGTTCGCGAGGTTATGAATGTACTGGATAATTTAAATTCGAAATAATTCTTTTCAAATAATCTAAAGAAAGGGGGTCTTTGGCCCCCTTTCTTTTTCTGGTAATCGTTAATTATGAAGGAGATCAGTTTTGAGATTATAGAATTAGAAGAGGATACTTACCATCCTTTGGTAGAGGCTCAATTTCCAGGTCTGGAGAACTATTGGTGGGTTGTCGACACAGGGGCCTCCAAGAGCGTTTTTGATGAGACGAAATCCAACTGCTTTTCAGCAGATAATGATGAACATGTTATGGCAACAGGACTGGGCAAAGAGATGGTTGAAACTAATTCAGGAAAGATCTCCTCCGTAATATTGGGGGATACTGATTTTGGAGAACTTAAAGTGGCCCTGATTGATTTTATTCATATCAATCATGAATATGCAAAATTTTCAGAAAAGCGGATTATCGGATTAATCGGAAGTGATTTTCTCTTTGCAAAACGTGCAATCATCGATTTTCAGTCCAAAAAAATTTTATTGCAGCTAGATTAGTTTTTGGGACTTCCTCCGGTTCAAAATTTGTCAATATATATTTTATCATCAGGTTCGCTCCTTTGTTTCCGACCTGTTTCTCATATTAATTTTCTTGTTTGTCATTTGTGAAGGTGTAAGCTAGGATCAAAAGCTTTGACGCACCTGTTTTTCTTCCTGAAGTAAGCTTCCTGATTTATTTTATATGATTATAAATCAATATGATAAGATTTATTAATTTGGACTTATGAAATTCCTGGTAGTGCTCTGAATATTTGTGTCATATTTTTGGAAAAAAGAGCAATCAGGATGATAAATATGATATATTTTACTTATATTTAATGCATCAAAGTAATACAGCGGAGATTTAAAGCGAAGTGGTTGTTCCGTTTTTATTCATTTTGATAAAGTTGAAATTAGATGTACCGGCCAGTAACGTGATTTTTTGCATTCGCTCTTTTAAATGATCTTAAATTATTAGTGTAAAAACCTGATAGAACTTTGATCTTATGGCAGCAAATAATGATATATTTTCGGATGAATGGTGCGAAATGATTTTTCAAACGCAACCCAATCATGAATACGGTGCCTATGAACTCCGGAAAAATTCGGTCAAACGTCATTTTTGGGCACTGGTTTTGGCAAGTTTATTTTTTGTCTTTGGGATTACAATACCCATTCTTATTAAGTCAATAATTCCTGAAAAGAAGGACAAAGAATTAAGCGTTAGGGTAATAACCGATATAAAGCTGGATAAACCCAAGGAGGCAGTTTTTCTGAAGGAGATTCCCCCTCCACCACCGATGCGTAATACGATTAAATTCACCCCTCCTGTAATTAAACCGGATGAACAGGTTCAGGACGAGGAGTTACCGATGCTTCAAAAGGATGCTGTTGAGGCAAAGGCTGCAATCAGTAATGTGAATTATGACAAGGGCACCGATGATGTTGCAGCTCCAATTGCGACAACGACGATAAAGACAGAGATAACCGAGGAGCCTGAAAAGCCATTTATCATTGTTGAGCAAATGCCCCAATTCCCCGGAGGTGAAAAGGAGATGATGAAATTTATCAAAAATAATTTAAGATACCCAACAACAGCTATTGAGATGGGAATATCTGGCACCGTCACTGTAAACTTTGTTGTTGGCAGGGATGGACGGATAACGAATATTAAAGTAATACGCGGTATCGGTGGCGGCTGTGATGAAGAGGCAGTGAGAATATTGCAGAAGATGCCACCCTGGAGTCCGGGTAAACAGGGTGGAATGACAGTTCTGGTTAGTTATACTGTACCTTTTAGATTTGTCTTACAATAAATATTATCCGTTTGTTAAAGCGGAAAAAGCATATGAATATGCTGATATGTTGATCTTTGTTAGATAACTACAAATGTTAAAATATGTTAATTTTTACTATTTGAGGAATTTTTGTTATCCCCCCCCGATGTGGATTGAATTGGATTATTAATTTTGTCAGCGATTTAGATGGGGAGATCAATATTTAACATTGGTAGATCCTGATATTTGATCTTATTTTTTAATACAATTTGGGATTAAGATTTAGATATCTAAATTTTAATAATTTTCTCAGGCATTATCTTAAACTTTTATTTAAACACTTAGTAATCATTAGAGTATGAAATCACAAAATGGATTTTTAAAATTTCAAAGGATTTTTTCCGCATCGGTTATTCCGGTTTCGCTGGTTATTGCGTTTCTTGTATTTAATTTCATTATGGGCGCAAATGGCAATTTTCAAGGGAATAATCCTGCAAATGCTCCAATTCCGGGTAATTTTCTGGGGGTAATTTATAAAGGGGGATTTATTGTTCCTATTATTATGACCTTGCTTTTGACCGTTATTGTTTTTGCAATTGAACGTTATTTCACAATCAATAAAGCTGCCGGAAAAGGATCTACAGTGAAGTTTGTTGAGACCATAAAGGGATCACTTTCAAAGAATGACATTAACAGTGCACTTGCTGAATGCGATCGTTTTCAGGGTTCAATTGCAAGTGTTACTAAAGCCGCACTGATCAAATATGCGATGCTTGAGAAGGATACCTCAATGACTAAGGAGCAGAAATTACTTGATATTACTAAAAACATTGAAGAGGCAACTTCTTTGGAGCTACCTAGTTTAGAGCAAAATCTTCCTATTCTGGCGACCATTTCCTCTCTTGGTACAATGATGGGACTTCTGGGAACTGTACTTGGTATGATTCGTTCATTTGCTGCGATGGCTAATGCGGGTGCTCCTGACTCTGTAGCTTTATCGACCGGTATTTCGGAAGCGCTTATCAACACGGCCTTTGGTATCGGTACCGGTGCTCTTGCGATGATTTCCTATAATTATTTCACAACAAAAATTGATAAGCTGACCTATACCATTGATGAAACAGGTTACAGCATCGTTCAAACATTTGCTGCGAAACACTAATTTTATAGTCTAAAATATATTAGTTCTATGCCAAAAGTAAAAATTAAAAGGAAGAGTACGGCTGTTGACATGACCGCAATGTGCGATGTTGCGTTCTTACTTCTGACCTTCTTTATGCTTACCTCCAACTTTATTCAGAAAGAACCGGTGGCGGTTAATACTCCATCTTCGATTTCGGAGATTAAGATACCCGACCGGAATATTATTTCGATCTTAGTTGATGCAAAAGGGAAAGTATTTTTTGGGGCAGACGGACAAGAGAACCGTGTCCAGTTGCTGACCAAGATGGGAGCCGCTTATAATGTGACATTCACTCCTGCAGAATTAAAGGAGTTTAGTCTGGTTAATAAGTTTGGAGTTCCTATCTCGCTGATGAAATCCTATTTGGCTTTGAAGAGTGAAGAGCGCGATTTGCCTCAGAATGCACTTGGTATTCCATGTGACTCATTGGATAATCAGTTTAAGAGCTGGGTATCGATTGCAAAAGGGGTCAACCGGGAGTATCGGATAGCTATCAAAGCTGATCAGGCTACCACATATCCTGTAATTAAAAAGTTAATGGGTAGTCTTCAGGATATCAATGAGAACAGGTATAACCTGCTCACGAGTCTTAAGAATACACCTGATTATGAATAACTATAAATTTCAAATTCATGTCTGAAGTAGCTGCGGAAACGCAAGTAAAGCAAAAAGGAAAAACCAAAAAAATGTCAACGCGGGTGGATTTTACCCCAATGGTTGACCTCGGGTTTTTGCTGATTACATTTTTCATGTTGGCAACATCAATGAGTAAGCCTCAGACCATGGAGATCGCCATGCCTTCAAAAGAGAAGGTTACGGAAGAGGATCAAACCAAGATTAAGGCTTCACGTGCTGTTACCATACTGCTTGGGAAAGAGAACAAGGTTTTTTACTATGAAGGAACACGTGAAAACAATATTGATCCGGTTGTAAATCAAACAGACTTTTCTCCTACGGGGATGCGTCAGTTTCTGATCAAGAAGAATTACGAAATCATGGTCAAAGTGCGGGATCTTAAAACGAAGAAAGACTCAAAAAATCTTTCCGACGAAGATTTCGAGAAGCAGAAGCAGGAGATTATTGGAGATAAAAAGGCTCCCATAATTCTGATTAAGGGGACGGTGGATAGTTCTTACAAAAACCTTATCGATGCGCTCGATGAAATGGCTATTTGTAATATCGGGCGTTATGCAATCGTGGATATCACTCCGTTTGATTTGGAATTATTAGCGAAAAAATTATGAAATCCGTAGTTTTTACAGCTTTAAATACAAATTGGAACAAAGTGAAAATTAGCGAATCAGAATTCTCAAATTAGAGTTCCATCTGACCTCATTTTTAAATTATTTACGGATGAAAATTGTATCCTAATGGCAGCAAACAATGATATTTTTTCGAACGAATGGTGCGATCTGGTTTTTGAGGCCAAGAACCAGGAGTATGGAGCTTTTGAACTGAGAAAAAATTCTTCTAAAAGACACTTCAATGCTTTACTCATTGCCATCGTTGTATTTGTTCTGGCAGTTTCAGCGCCAGGATTATTAAAACAGATTTTTCCTAAAACAGTGGAAAAGGATGTGAGCGTAAGAGCTCTTTCAAATATCGAATTGGATAAACCCAAGGAAAATTTATTGAAAGAGATTCCACCACCACCACCACCATTACGCAATACGATCAAGTTTACACCTCCGGTGATTAAACCTGATGAGCAGGTTCTGGAGGAGGAGCAACCGAAACTTCAAAAAGAGGTTATCGAAACAAAAGCTGCGATCAGTAATGTCGCTTTTGATAAGGGGTCTGATGATGTGGCAGCTCCGATTGCTACTCAAAAGATCACCGAAGAGCCTGACCAGCCGTTTGTCATCGTTGAACAGATGCCGCAGTTTCCAGGTGGCGAAAAAGAGATGATGAAATTTATTAAAAATAATCTAAGGTATCCTTCCCTTGCAGCCGAAAACGGAATACAAGGTACTGTAATTGTTAATTTTGTGGTTGACCGCGATGGTAAAATTACCAGAATTAAAGTAGTGCGTGGTATCGGTGGGGGTTGTGACGAAGAAGCTATTCGCGTTTTGACTAAAATGCCGGCATGGAGCCCTGGTAAACAAGGAGGGAAAGCCGTCTTAGTAAGCTATACTGTTCCAATTAAATACGTATTGCAATAGGAGTTTGCTGAAAAATGACAGATAGGAAGCAAATTTTTCTAATATTTAAGTTTTTCATGGCCTTTGTCTATTTGATACTGGGAGTAGTAATATTGTCATCAGACATGTTTCTGCTCCCAGTAAATCATTCTGTAAGAACCTGGTTTGGCATACTTCTTGTTCTTTATGGATTAATCAGAAGTTATTCTGTGGTTTTTAAAACTTCCAAGTAATGATGCGAATTAGTCTGTTTCTGTTTTTACTGGTAATAGCCGCAGGGTGTCGGTTTTTCAAGGGAGATCCATATCGAAATACGCCAACTACCGGATTAGCTGCTATTACTACAGATGAGACTTTTCGCCCTATTATAGAATCGGAGTTGGAGGTGTTTAAAGCGATTTACGGGTATACCGAATTTAAAGCCAATTATGTCCCCGAAGTAGCCGCTTTTAATCAACTTTTTAATGAACAAGTTCAATTAATTGTCGCCTCCCGCACGTTAAGTAAAGATGAATTGGCAATTTTTCATCAAAGAAAAATATTTCCGCGTCAGACAAAAATAGCGGTCGATGCGATTGCTCTGATCGTATCCCCTAAAAGTTCAGATACCTTAATTACTGTTAACCAGATTAGAGATATCTTAACCGGAAAAATAACCAGGTGGAATCAGATTAATCCCCTTTCGAAAATGGGGGATATTAAAGCGGTTTTTGATAATGAAAAATCGAGTATTATTAATTTCCTCGTAGATTCTATTTGTAAAGGACAATTAGTAAAAACTAATGTATTTGCACTTGAATATAATCGTGATGTTATTGAGTATACCAGTTCCCATCCTGGCGTTCTGGGTTTTATCGGCGCAAGCTGGATTAGTAATGATACAGACTCTCTGCATCTCACTTTTCATAAAAAAATTAAGGTTGTTTCCGTTAGCGAAAATACCCGCCCCGATAGCGAGAATAGCTATAAGCCTTACCAGGCATATATGGCAGATCATATTTACCCGTTAACCCGTGATATTTATATCATTAATGCAGAACCACGCAATGGATTAGTTACCGGCTTCTCCTCTTTTGTGGCCAGCGATAAGGGTCAACGGATAATTTTAAAATCAGGTGTTCTTCCGGCAATCGCACCGACACGGGTAATCAACATCCGTAAAGATTTTTAAGCTGGTTTTTGAAATTGAAAGTATTTAATATCCAATATCATACAAATGAAACGTAGTTTATTCTCTCTGCTAGGACTTCTTTTCTTCGTTGTGGCAGGTTTTGCTCAGCAAAACACCAATCAAGGTCAAAATTTTCTCGATGATCATCAGTATCATCAGGCGCGCGGGTTTTATCTCAACAGGCTTAAAGCATCGCCCAATGATATCAAAACGTTGTGCTCTTTGGGCGACACTTATCTTTATTTGCAAAATCCGGATAGTGCCAGGTTGATGTATCAGCAAGCTTCAACAATCGATCCAAAATCTCCGTTTCCTCTTGTGGGATTGGGTAAAGTGGCAATGTACAAAGGGGAGAAGGTTAGTGAACTTGATTTTTTTGAAAAAGCCCGACGCGCTGATAAAAAGAATCCTGAAGTTTTTTACACCATAGCTCATGGTTGTTTCGACCTGGCCAGGAATGATACGGCTACCGGTAACCGTTTTCTGGCTTTGGGAATGGAACTTAATTCAAAATACGCCCCTTTTCATATTGTAACTGGTGATTATGAGTTATTAAAGCACAAATTCGGAGCTGCTTCGAATGCTTATGAGCGCGCCATATTTTTTGATCCAAACTATGCACTGGCCTATCGCAAGCTTGGTGTTATCCATACTTTAGCCCGTGCAAACAGAGATGCTTTAAATGCTTTGGCAAAAAGTATAGAATTAAATACCGATCAGATTTTAGTTTACAAAAATCTTGGAGATCTCTATTATGGCATTGGAAGATACGCCGAAGCCGAAAAAAATTATGATATTTACATATCCAGAGGCGAAGTTAATAATGATGACAAAGAACGGTATGCAATTATTCTGTTCTTCAATAAAAAATATGCGGAGTCTGAGAAACTTTTGGATCAGATTATGAAACAAAATTCAGACGAATCTGTTTTATTGCGCGTCAGGGGATATATTGCATTTGAAACAGGTGAATATGCAAAAGGGATAGAGTACCTCTCTAAATTCTTTAAAATTCATGATCCTGAAAAGAATATCACTTCAGATTACGTTTACTATGGCAGACTTCTTCAAAAGGTGGGTAAAGATACTTTAGCAATAGCAAATTACAATAAAGCTTTGGAGATGGATTCGACAAAGACTGAAATCTACGAGGATTTGGCTAAGCTTTATGCTGGAAACAAGATGCATAGCGAAGCTGCGCGAGTTTATAAAAAGATGATTGATAATGGGGCTGATAAGGTAAATACCTCCTTTACAATCGGAAAGGAGTACTATTTCGAGGGTGAAAAATACCGTATGAAGTATGATTCATTAATGAATATGCAGGTTACTAAACGGATTCCATTCACCGACAGTGTTGCAGTAAATGATACAAAGCGGATGTTTTTCCAGAAGGCTGACAGTTCATTTACCCAGGTAACGATCTTAAATGATAAATATGCAGGTGGCTTTATCTGGAGAGGACGAATGAACTCGATGCTTGACCCTGAGGCTACCGGAACCCTGGCTAAAGAGGCCTATGAAAAAGCGCTGGCTATATTCGAAGCTGGAGATCCTACAAAAAACCGAAAAACAGTAATAGAATGTTATAAATATCTGGGCTCTTATTACTTTTTGGAGAGTGAGCGGGTATTGAAAACGGATAAAAAACAATCGGAAACTTTAAAGCAAACCTCTATAGATTTTTGGAGAAAAATACTTCTTATTGATCCTGCCGATGATAAAGCACTGGAAGTATTTAAGAAGTTAAAGATTCCGCTTCCTACAGCCAATTAGCAAATAGTGCTAAAAACGGAACCGGTCTTATTTGAGTTTAAACTCAATAAGACCGGTTCTTTTTTTATGACTTCCGGTTAGAAATATGGAAACATAAATTGATGGGGTTGAAAATTTCTACTTGAAATTAAATAGGGTTGATTTTCATATGAAAATCAACCCTATTATTAAATTTGCCTTCTTAAGGTGTGGTGCCACCTGGAATTGAACCAGGGACACATGGATTTTCAGTCCATTGCTCTACCAACTGAGCTATGGCACCTTGTTTTTGAACGCGTGGCAAAACTAATCAATTTTTACTTCTCTCCAAGCACTGTCTGAAAAAAAAAGCAATAAAGTTTCTTGTTGCGGGGTATTCCCGTTACTAAATAAACTAGTGCTTTCTCTAAGTCTTTTACTATTAAGGGTATGCTGCTGTTTTTAGATCAGTGACAATTTTTTGTAATTTTTACCCGGATATGAATCCTTTTTACATTTGTAGGAATATAACAACAAACTCACAGCTGAATAAAGAAAACAGTAGGTTTCTTTCGGCTTATTGGACCCTTTATACTGTTACAAACTCCTTTTTTTGCAAACGTAACTGAAAAGTAAGTCATCCACCGCCTGATTTCGGCTGCCAGTTCCTAACCTAAAGCTACAAATTTTCTTTGCATAGCTTTCACTCTTTATTTGGATGAGAGCAGTGGGCTATTAAGGTATTATATTATTCCGAATAAACGATTAATAAAGTTTGCAGATTATCCCGTTGACGAAACACTATTTTGAATACTTTTGCACGTTGTTCAAAACTGATTAATGGAATATTTTTCTTCTCAATTACCCAATGGCATTCGGCTGGTTCACCAGTATGTTGATTCACCAGTTGCCCATTGTGGCGTGATTATAAATACAGGCTCCCGCGACGAAGATTTGCAGGAGCAGGGACTTGCCCATTTTATTGAGCACACTATCTTTAAGGGGACCCTGAAAAGAAAGTCATTTCATATTCTTAGCAGGCTTGAAGATGTAGGAGGTGAATTAAATGCGTATACGACAAAAGAGGAGACAGCTATTCACGCGTCATTCCTGGCAGAGTATTATGAACGGACGATGGAGTTGTTCAGCGATATTTTGATCCACAGCACTTTCCCTGATCAGGAGTTGAGGAAGGAAAAAGACGTTATTATTGATGAAATAAATTCATATAACGATTCACCATCGGAACTTATTTTTGATGAATTTGAAGAATTGATTTTTGAAGGTCATCCAATTGGACGTAATATCCTGGGTACACCCGAAAATGTAAAAGCATTTACGCGCGAAGATATTCAACGGTTTATGGCTAAGAATTACAATACAGACCAGATTGTGATTTGCTCGGTTGGCAACATCTCAGGGAAGCGGTTTTTTCATCTTTGTGAACGCTTTTTTACCCATTTCCCGTTGAATCATCGCTCTTTTTCCCGTGAGAAATTTGAAGGAAATTCGGCTCAAATAAAATCTTTCGAAAAGGAAACTTTTCAGACTCACTGCGTGATCGGTGGTTTAGCCTATGATGTCGCTCATGCCAATCGAATTGGTTTGGTTTTACTTAACAGCGTACTTGGGGGGCAATCGGGAAATTCACGGCTTAACCTTGCGTTGCGTGAACGGAACGGAATTGCCTATAACCTTGAATCTTCATACACGGCCTATTCTGATACCGGAACAATTACAATCTATTTTGGAACCGACAATGTGAATCTTGACAAGGCGATTTCGCTGATTAAAAGGGAGATTCGGATTCTTCAGGAGAAGTTACTGGGCGATATTCAGATCAGCAAGGCCAGGAAACAACTAGTGGGACAGCTGGCCATGTCTCAGGAAAATCATGAAGATCTTATGCTTACACTGGGAAAGAGCTTTCTGATTTATAATAAAATGGATGGTCTGGATGTGATTTATAATAAAATTAATGCCATTACGCCCACCCAGATCCGAAATATTGCCAATGAGATTCTTGATTTTGATAAGCTCTCAATGCTGATTTATAAATAAGGCGATGAAGATCGATAAAGCCCTTGAGCAATATATATTGGATCATATTGTTGATGAGTCTCCGCTGTTGGCCAGACTCTATCGGGAGACACAAATCCGGATGGTGAATGGACGGATGTGTTCGGGCCATTTACAAGGCTCCCTCTTAACACTGCTTAGTAAACTGATTCGGCCACACCGGATTTTGGAGATCGGAACATATACGGGATATTCTGCCTTATGTTTAGCCGAAGGGTTATCGGCTCAGGGGGTTATTCATACCATCGAGATTAACGATGAACTGCAGCGGCTTGCATCCTCATTTTTTGAAGAGTCGGGCATGCGGGATCGGATTGTTCAGCATATTGGTGATGCCGAACAGGTTGTCCCGACTCTGGAAGATATTTTTGATCTTGTTTTTATTGATGCCGATAAACGAAAATATCTCACGCACTATCAATTAGTATTTCCTAAAGTTGCAATCGGAGGGGTGATTGTTGCAGACAATACCCTTTGGGCTGGCAAAGTTGTTCAGAGAGTCGCCCGAACCGACGAACAGACGATACAGATTTTAGAGTTTAATGACTTTGTCAAAAACGACCCTCGTGTTGAAACCTTTATGATTCCGGTGCGGGATGGGATGACAATTCTTCGGAAGATTTCGCAATAGGTTGCATCGAAGAAATGTGGTCTTTCTCAATATTAAAGTGCCTCCTTTAACGTATTAATCTGTTTAAACAGCTTCTGGCAACCAGCAACTTGCCATTGGCAGTTAATTGCTTCAAAGAATGCATGTCCCATATTATTCAATATATTGTATTTTAGAAGTTTAATATTTCATTTGTCGCCAATCGCCAGCCGCCGGTTACCCGCAGCCAATTGCCAGCTGCCAGCAGCCAGTCACAATTCAATGAGTGATCCCATTTTTATTTCTGATTTTTTCGTATCTTTCAATAACCGAATTTCAAGAGGCTATGAAAGAAGAATTTCTCCATTTTATCTGGGAAAATAAATTGTTTCAATCAGATTCATTGTGGACTAATGATGGAGAACCCATTCAAATTGTTAATCCGGGGCGTCACAATACAAATGCCGGTCCCGATTTTTTTGATGCCCGGATCCGGATTGGCGAGACTTTATGGGCAGGTAATATTGAGATTCACCAGAAAGCATCCGATTGG
This sequence comes from Prolixibacteraceae bacterium, assembly GCA_947475715.1. GTDB lineage: Bacteria > Bacteroidota > Bacteroidia > Bacteroidales > Prolixibacteraceae > JAAFHB01. The sequence goes on along the minus strand of CANJNY010000004.1, from coordinate 31,840 downwards.
AACAAGCATGGTCATCAAAACGACCCTGTTTACAATAATACAATTCTTCATGTAGTTGCGATTTCAGACATACCGGTTTATAATCAATCGGGAGCGGCTGTGCCAGCCATTGTAATCAAATGGCCTGAGTGGATAGCTGACAATTATGAAATGCTTATACGGAGTCAGGATTGGATAGGTTGCGCCTCCCTGCTGTATCAGGTTGATCCATTTCGTATTAAATTTTTTCTCAATGGAGTGGTTATTGAGCGCCTTAAGCAAAAGCTTGAAGCGATAAGTAAGATTTTATCGGAGACTAATCAGGATTGGGGTGAGACGTTTTATTGTATGCTTGCGCGTGGTTTTGGGTTAAGAGAGAATGCACTTCCATTCGAAATGATGGCACGTTCGTTGCCACAGTCGGTTTTGGCCCATCATCACGATTCACTTTTTCAGCTTGAAGCGCTTCTGTTTGGGCAGGCAGGTTTACTGGGAGAGGAGCTTTTTGGGGATGAGTATTATCTTGAACTGCGCAAGGAGTACCGGTTTTTGGCCATGAAGTATGGATTAAAGCCAATCCCGGGACATTTGTGGAAATTTATGCGGATGCACCCGGGGAATTTTCCAACCCTTCGGATTGCACAGTTTGCGGCACTTATTCACCAATCGCAAGGTCTTTTCACTGCGGTGATTGAGGCTGCTAATCTCGAAGATCTCAAACGTCTGTTTACCCTTAAAGCTTCGGAATACTGGAACGATCATTATAGTTTTAATAAATCCTCAATAAACAGAATAAAAGTGTTTGGGGATCAGATTTTCAGTCTGATCGTAATAAATGTTGTTGTACCTTTCTATTTTTTGTTTGGAGATAGCCAAAATAAACTAATTTTGAAAGACAGAGCTTTGGATATTCTTGAACAGATGCCGGCAGAGAATAATCGTTTAATCAGCAGATGGGGTGAAGCCGGAGTCGTGGCGGCTAATGCGCTCGAATCGCAGGCACTGCTTCAATTGCAACGGAACTATTGTGAACCAAGGAGATGCCTTGATTGCACCATAGGACATAAAATAATTGTACATGAACCAGTTTGAACAGCAGACATCCCGAACTTTAAGAATTGCACTTGCATTGGTCTTGATTGTGTTTGTTGTCGGATTTCTTGGATTTCATTTCATTGAGGGATACGGATTTATTGATTCTTTTTACATGACAGTCCTTTCTGTTTCGACAGTTGGATTTGAGGTTGTAAGGCCGCTCACTCCTCTTGGGAAAGTATTCGTTTCGTTGCTAATTATCTTTAGTCTTGGAAGTTTTGCATTCGTCGGATCAACAATTGTACGGTTTTTTTTGGATGGTGAATTTGTAAAAAAATTAAAAAACAGCAGGGTGAGTAAGCGGATTGAAAAATTAACCGACCACGTGATTATTTGCGGTTATGGCCGTAACGGGGAACAAACGGCATTGGAATTAACCGATCATAACCATCCGTTTGTGATCATCGAGCGCAGAGAAAATGTTATTTTGCGTATTCAGGAGGATCCGAATCTCCTGTTTATTCAGGGTGATGCCACCAATGAGGAGGTACTTCGGACAGCGGGAATTGACCGGGCACGCGCCTTGATTGCCACAACTCCCAATGATGCGGATAATATGTTCGTTGTACTTACAGCGCGAAGCATGAATCCGAAACTGACCATTGTCAGTCGGGCATCTGAAATAGGATCGGATACCAAATTAAGAAGAGCCGGAGCCACCAATGTCATTATGCCTGAACGGATGGGGGGGCAACGAATGGCCCGGTTAGTTACCCAACCCGACGTGGTTGAATTTATGGAATATATTATGCTTCAGCGTAACCGCGATATCAGCATCCATGAAATAAATTGCCGGAATATGAGTGCGGTTAACCGCGGCAAAACCATTGGCGATTTGAGTTTAGGCAAGGTAACGGGAACCACAATTATCGGGCTAAAAAATGGGGAAGGGAAATACATCTTTAATCCGGTAAGTGAATATGTGCTCACGACCCAGGATCAGCTTTTTGTTTTGGGATCACCCGAGCAAATTCATAATCTGAATAATTACCTTCAGGGGATTTGATTTAAATCGGTTGCAAGGTTAAATAATTAGAGATAATTTAGTACCTTTGTTCCGAATTTTTAATTAATGTTGATCCGTTGCTATCGAACGCGAATACTGCGGCGCAATAATTGTATAATCTTTTAATACTAAAGAAATGTATTTAACAGCACAAAAAAAACAGGAGATTTTTGCAAAGCATGGTCTGACTGAAACCAACACCGGGTCTGCAGAAGGACAGATTGCACTCTTCTCTTTTAGGATCAGTCACCTTACAGAGCATCTGAAAGTGAATAAAAAAGATTACGGAACACAACGTGCCTTGATTGGATTAGTTGGAAAGCGTCGTTCGCTTCTGGATTACCTCAAGAAAAGGCACATTGATCGTTACCGTGCAATCATTAAGGATCTCAATCTTCGTAAATAACGAACTTCCTAAAAAGGCAATTTTCGAATTGCCTTTTTTTTAATACAAAAGCCCCACCCATTAGTTTTAAATATTAATAAAATTATTTTTTAAATTATGTACAAAGCTGTTAATAAGACAATTGATCTTGGAGATGGACGTACGATTAACATCGAAACGGGAAAACTGGCCAAACAGGCCGACGGTTCTGTCGTCGTAAAAATGGGTGATACCATGTTGCTTGCTACGGTGGTATCAGCAACAGAGGCTGCTGAAAATGTCGATTTTATGCCCCTTTCAGTGGATTATCGCGAGAAATATTCTGCAGCAGGCAGGTTTCCAGGCGGATTTTTGAAAAGAGAGAGCAGGCCATCGGATGATGAGATTCTTACTGCACGTTTAGTGGATCGTGTTTTGCGTCCGTTATTTCCGGATAATTATCATGCAGAAACTGTGGTGATGATTGCATTGATCTCTTCAGGAAAAAATGAAATGCCCGATTGCCTTGCCGGGTTAGCTGCTTCGGCCGCGCTTGCCGTTTCGGATGTTCCGTTTAACGGGCCGATCTCCGAAGTACGCGTAGCCCGTATCGATGGGAAATTCATGATCAATCCCTCTGCGGAACAATTAAGTAACGCAGATATTGACATTATGGTAGGAGCATCCTACGATAATATCATGATGGTTGAAGGGGAAATGGATGAAGTATCCGAAGAGGAGATGCTCGAAGCAATCAAATTTGCCCACGATAATATTAAGATTCATTGCAAAATCCAGGAAGAGCTTGCAGCGGAAATCGGTACTAAGAAAAGAGAGTACTGCCATGAGAAAAATGACGAACTGCTGCGTGAGCAAATCTGGAAAGAGACTTATCAGAAAGCTTATGATACAGCACGTTCATTAATCAATGATAAACACCTGCGCGTGGGCTCTTTTGCAAAAATAAAGGAAGATTTTGTAGCCTCCTACAGCGAAGGGAAAGAGTCTTCAGAAATCAATAAATCATTGATTTCCAGATATTATCACGATGTCGAGAAAGAGGCTATGCGCCGGATGATTCTGGATGACGGTATCCGTCTCGATGGCCGTTCGACAACACAAATCAGACCGATCTGGGGTGAAGTAGCTTACCTGCCAGGTTCACATGGTTCTGCGATCTTTACCCGGGGTGAGACTCAGTCATTGACCAGTGTTACCCTTGGAACAAAAATGGATGAGAAAATCATTGATAATGTTACTTTTAAAGGTAGAGAACGCTTTTTATTACACTATAATTTCCCCTCTTTCAGTACTGGTGAAGCAAAAGTTCCGCGTGGACTTTCGCGTCGCGAAATCGGGCATGGCAATTTGGCTCACCGTGGTTTAAAAAAGATGATTCCTGAAGGATTCCCTTACATCGTACGAATAGTTTCTGATATCCTTGAATCTAACGGTTCTTCATCCATGGCAACGGTTTGTGCCGGAACAATGGCGATGCTTGACGCCGGTATTCAACTCAAACGTCCTGTTTCAGGTATCGCCATGGGCCTTATCACCGATAAGGGTTCCGATAAATTTGCGGTCCTTTCCGATATTCTTGGCGACGAGGATCATTTGGGAGATATGGACTTTAAAGTTACCGGTACCACAAAAGGGATCACCGCAACGCAGATGGACATCAAAGTTGATGGGTTATCGTATGAAGTAATGTCAAAAGCATTGCAGCAGGCAAAAGAGGGCAGGGCACACATCCTGGGTAAATTACTTGAAGTAATAAGCCAGCCTCGTGAAGATTATAAACCTAATGTTCCACGAATTGTCACCATGATGATTCCAAAGGATATGATCGGACCTGTTATTGGTCCTGGAGGAAAGATCATTCAGCAGATTCAGGCAGATACCAAAGCAACCATTTCAATTGAAGAAGTTGAAGATCAGGGACGTATTGAGATTAGTGCTCCGGACAAGGATGCTATTGATGCAGCTATTGCCAGGATTCGTGCTATTGTGGCCTTACCTGAGGTTGGAGAGATCTATAAAGGGAAGGTGAAATCGATCGTTCAGTTTGGTGCATTTATTGAAATTATGCCTGGTAAAGAAGGACTTCTGCATGTTTCGGAGATCGACTGGAAACGGATTGAAAATCCTGAAAGTGTTTTGAAGGTTGGTGATATTCTGGAAGTTAAATTGCTTGAAGTTGATCAGCGTTCCGGAAAACTGAAGCTATCACGAAAAGCATTGCTTCCAAAACCGGAGGGTCATAGCGATGGTGATCGCGGGGACCGTGCACCTCGTCCTGAAAGGGGCGAAGGGAGAGACCCCGGCCATAGCCATTCATTAAAGAAACCTAACCAATAGTTAAATTTTTTTACATGCCCGGTTAATTCGGGCATGTTTTATTAAAACGATTTAGCAAGTCTATTAACATATAAAAATAGTTTGATTTTTTACCGTATAAATGTTAAAATAGTTTTTCTTTAATACGAAAAGAATGTATTTTTGCGCTAAAATCAATAAAAACTAACAATTCATTTACCAATCAATTATTGTAATGAGAAATTTAAAATTTAATTATTTGGTTTTATTCATTTTGGGCACTGCTGTTGTAATGAGTTGTGCTTCCCTGAAAAAAATGAAAAGAGATGCAGGGAAGGTGAGTTACTCTGTTGTTCCTGAAACACTTGAGGCTCATGCGGGTAAGGTGGATGTAACCTTGCAAGGAAATATTCCTGCAAAATATTTTGTGAAAAAGGCAACTATCGTTGCTACGCCTGTTTTAAAAACCTCAGATGGCGAAAAATTCTTTGAACCTTATATTCTTCAGGGTGACAAAGTTAAAGCTAATAATAAAGTGATTAGCTATTCAGGTGGCGGAACGGTTTCGTATAAGGGTTCTATTCCTTATGAGTATGCGATGCGCAAATCGGAACTCTATTTGAATATACATGCAACCAAAGGTTCTAAATCACTTGATTTCAATCCGGTTAAACTGGCTAATGGCGTAATTGCAACAAGTACATTGGTTGACAATAGCCCACTCTCTATTCTGGGTTTTCAAAAAAAGAAAAATACAACCGGTGTTTATGATCCTTCGATCGATAAATTCCAACGTGTTGTTCCTGATAAATATGTGGCCGATCTTATCTATCTGATTAATAGTTCAGAAGTTCGTGGAAAAGAGGTAACCAAAGAGGATATCAAATTATTAAGTCAGTACATCGCTGAAGCTTACAAGGCAGATCGCAAGGAGCTTAAAGGTGTTGAGATTTCTGCTTACGCCTCTCCGGACGGTAAATTAGATTTCAATACTTCTCTTTCTCAAAAACGTCAGGGTACCTCTTCAAAGGTTATTGAAAAAGATTTAGCTAAAAATAAAGTTAAAACTGCCGTTAAAACCAAATACACCCCTGAAGACTGGGACGGATTTAAGGAAATGATGGAGAAATCTGCAATTCAGGATAAAGAATTAATTCTTCGTGTTCTTTCAATGTATGCCGATCCTGAAGTTCGTGAACGTGAAATCAAAAACCTTTCTTCTTCATTTACTGCAGTTGCCAACGACATTCTTCCTAAACTTCGTCGTGCAAAAATCACCGCATCTGTCGATCTTATTGGTCGTACCGATGATGAAATCAGCACTTTGGCGATCAGTGATCCTTCTAAATTAAATCAGGCGGAATTGCTTTATGCAGCAACTCTTACCAACAACCCACAGGTACAAAAAACAATATATACCAGCTTTACTAAGATCTATTCTGATGACTGGCGTGGTTTCAACAACCTGGGTAGTGTTGTTTTTGGTCTTGGCGATGCAGATGCAGCAGCTTCTGAATTTGAAAAAGCGGACAAACTTGATCCTAAAAATCCGATTGTTCAGAATAACTTAGGTTGTATTGAACTTAAAAAGAAAAATCTTGCTAAGGCAGAAGAACTTTTTGGTGCCGCATCAGGTGCTGGCAAAGAGGTTCGTGATAATCTTGGAATAGTGAAAATTATGCAGGGACAATATGAAACTGCAGTGAAATACTTCGGTGACGATTCTCAAAATGTTGCAAACCACGCTTTGTCTCAGTTATTAAACAATGATAACAATGGTGCATTACGTACCCTGAGTGCTGCTGCTGTTGAAACAGGACGTATCGCTTACCTTAAAGCTATTATAGCTGCCCGTACTGCAAAATCAAGCATGCTTTTTGAAAACCTTGGTAATGCAATCAAAAAAGATGCAGCTTACAAGGAACTAGCTAAAACAGATCTTGAATTCGCAAAATACTTTGACGATCAGAATTTCAAATTGATTTTGAACTAATCTGTTAGTTTTTGAAAATTAGAAGGGAGCCAAATCGGCTCCCTTTTTTTGTTATTTTGATTTATTGTTTTAATGGTGTATTTTTATTGAAGTTAATGTGAGAAAATCTGCCTTTCTTGTCTTACTTCAACGTATACACCATGAATTCAATTAACCATCCTATCGAAGAGCTCTCGCGCAAGCTTGAAGCGTTAATCAAAAAACAGGAGCTCTTTTCAATTGAGATCAAGGAATTGAGTGATGAAATCAGGACCTTACAAAGTCTTCAGATCGGCGAGGAGCCGGAGGATGAGAATCCTGTATATTTTAACAACTCCGAAAAATTAATTGAGGTTGATAATCAGATTGGAATTTCGGAATCTGTTTATACAGAATCTGCTCCTGTTGTATATTCTGCAGAATCTGAATATGCTACATTTATTCCTGCCAAACCGCCACAACCCAGGTCTGATATTGAGAAATTCATAGGTGAAAATCTGATCAATAAAATTGGTATTGCAATAACCATTATTGGTGTGGCAATAGGGGCTAAATATTCTATCGATCACGACCTGATAAGCCCCCTTTCCAGGATATTACTTGGCTATCTTGTGGGATTGGGCATCCTTGGAACCGGACTTAAATTAAAGAGAAATTACGAAAATTACAGTGCAGTTCTCGTGAGTGGGGCAGTGGCCATTTTGTATTTCATTACCTATTTTGCCTATAGTCTTTATAATCTGTTCCCACAGCTATTGACTTTCACATTAATGGTCGTTTTTACCTTATTAGCGATTTTGGCAGCCATTCGATATAACAGGCAGATTATTGCACATATTGGAATGGTGGGAGCCTATGCGGTACCGTTTTTGTTAAGTAAGGACTCCGGGAATGTTTCAATTCTTTTTAGTTACATTGCGCTTATTAATATTGGTATCCTTATACTGGCTTTTAAAAAATATTGGAAACCTCTTTATTACGCAGCTTTTGTAATTTCATGGCTCATTTATCTCGCCTGGTATAACAATAATTTATCCTCCTCAGACCATTTTATTATTGCCCTTATTTTTCTCGCTCTGTTTTTTGTTACCTTTTATGCTATATTTCTGGCCTACAAACTGGTTCAAAAGGAGTTATTTAATATTGATGATGTTATTCTGTTACTGACGAACTCTTTTATTTTTTATGGTATTGGTTATTCCATTCTAAAAATGGACTCCGTGGCTCAGCATTTAACAGGCATTTACACGCTGGTAAATGCATTGGTTCATTGTGGGGTATGCCTTATTATTTATCGTGAAAAACTGGCCGACCGAAACTTGTTTTACCTTATTGCCGGACTGGTTCTTCTTTTTGTCACGATTGCAGTTCCTGTTCAATTGGATGGGAATTGGGTTACGCTATTGTGGGCAGGTGAAGCAGCCCTCCTTTTTTGGATCGGCAGGACCAAAAGCATTCAATTCTATGAATTATTGGCCTATGCTTTAATCGTGTTGACCTTCTTCAGTATCATTCAGGATTGGATGACTCTTTATGATGGTTATTCTCCGGATAAACCCGAAACAAGAATATTTCCGATGTTCAATGTCAATTTTCTCACCTCAGTTTTTGTTATTGCTTCATTAGCATTTATAAATATCCTGTATCTAAATTCAAGATATCTTACTCCAAATTTTTCGATGAGTAGTTTGTCGGTAATTGTTTCGTTTTTAATTCCTTCGTTCTTATTTATTGTGACCTATTATGCGTTCAGGATCGAAATAGAGACCTATTGGCAACAATTATATCTGGATTCACTTCGGACAGAAGGGCATATAACTACTTCATCGGTTGGTATATATCAGGAATCTGATTTGTTAAAATTTATGGATGTGTGGGTGCTTAATTATTCTCTTTTTATGATTTCACTCTTAAGCTTTTTGAATATTAAAAAACTGAAGAATTTTAACCTTGGATTGGCAGCCCTGATCTTAACTTTTTTGATTTTAGTTGTTTTTCTGATCCTGGGGTTAACTGTACTGAATGATCTTAAAGAGAGCTATCTGAATCAGACCTTATCTGAAAATTCGCATGTTAGTGGTTTTAACATTGGCGTAAGGTATATCTCTTACGTTTTTGTTGGCCTGATACTTTTCTCGGCCTACCTGAATTTGTGCCAGGATTATTTTAAAACCGTTTCAAAGGAACTAAAAAAGGTTTTTGAAATAGTGGTTCATATTACACTTTTATGGATTGCGAGCAGTGAATTGCTTACCTGGTTGGACATCGTGAAATTTTCACACTTTTCCAAACTGGGGTTAACCATTCTTTGGGGAGTTTATGCGTTAGTCGTGATTATTTTAGGGATCTCCAAAAAGAAAAAATATTTAAGAATAGGCGCCATTGTTCTGTTCGGGATCACCCTTTATAAGCTCTTTTTCTTTGATATTTCAGATCTTGATACAATTGCAAAAACGGTTGTTTTCGTCTCCCTTGGTTTGTTGTTGCTGATCATTTCATTCTTGTACAATAAATATAAGCACCTTATTTCGGGGGATGTTAAAGAATAAATCCGATTGATTGGAAAGGTTTCAATCCGGTTTTCTATATATTTTATTCAACCCTATCCGGGGTTCTGTCTACACAGGTTTCTTTACCCCCAGTTTTGTTTCACTTTATTTGGGGTAATTCAAATTATCCCGATATATCGGGAGCAGGATTTTTACGAATTTTAGAGATATTTGGATACATGGATTTTGCCATTGCAGTTCAATTTTCTTGCACATTAATTATCAGATTGATTTATATTTTACTGAATAATAATTAGTTATGTGTCTCCTGGCTGATGCTGCCCAATTGCCGAATTATCTAATTACCTAATTGCTGAATTACCTGATTTATTTTCCAATCGTAATCCGGGCATCCACAGCGATGATCTTATCGCCACGTCCCATCAGCGGATTGATGTCCATTTCTTTGATTTCAGTGGCAAATCGTAGCATGGTTGAGAGACGGACGATGATTTCTGCAAATTTCCTTCTGTTAACCCCCGGTTGTCCTCTGAAACCTTTTATGATTGGATAGGCCTTCAGGTTCCGGATCATTGAGAGAGCCTCATCGGGTGTCAGGGGAGCCAGCCCTGAGGTTACATCTTTAAGTACTTCAACGAATATTCCCCCAATTCCGCAGAGTATTACATGTCCGAATTTGGGTTCATATTTGGCTCCAAGGAAAAGTTCTATCCCCTCGGCCTGTTCCGCCATTAAGATTGCTGTTGTTTCAGTAATTTGCATCATCCGGTTAAATTCGAGCCGGACTGATTCATCTGAACGAATATTTAATGAGACACCACCTACATCGGTTTTGTGGATTGGTCCAACCACTTTCATCACCAGGGGGTATCCGATCTGATGAGCAGCCTCCAGGGCCTGTTCAACAGTGGCTGTTATTATTTCGCGGGCAATTGGAATCGAAGCTGCATTAAAAAGGGCATGAATCTGATCGGGAGATAATTGTCCCGGCAAACAACTTTTAATAATACGGCGTATTTCAGGAACATCTACCCCCTCGAAGGTAACATTGTCGTCGGAAGGCACAGGAGTGCGGTAAACCCGTGTCAGAGCCCTTCCCAGCACCACTTCATCGGGGAAGTTTATATTCCCATGTGATAAAAAATAGGCAAGATCTTTTTTCACATTCATTATGGAGGGTAATATCGGATAAATTGGTTTTTTGCATCCTCTCATTTTTTCATCAAGAACCTGGTAGACATCAGTTACCGAGGTTAATCCGGGGCTGCCAAATATCACCGCCATCCCATCGATTTCGTCAAAATCATTTTCACAGGCGTCAATAATATCGCCCAGTTGCTCAGCTGTACCGGTAGCCAGAAAATCGATCGGATTTTCAACCGATGAGCCTGCAAACAACCTCCGTTTAAGGCTCTCTTTGGCCATCGAATCTGGCAACTGAGGGATATTCAGACCACCTGCTTCCAGTGCATCGGTAAGCATAACTGCTGGTCCCCCGGCATGGGTAATAATGGCCATATTCTTCCCCTTAAGCCTTTTAGTCATAAAGATTCCGGCGACTGTAGTTAATTCCTCCCGTCCGTAACACCTGACAATGCCGGCTTTCCGGAATAGCGCCTCTACAGCAGCATCCGAACTTGCCATCGCTCCGGTATGCGATGAAGCTGCCCTGCTTCCGGCTGCTGAACTTCCCGCCTTTATCGCGGCGATCCTAAACCCCTTGTTTACCAGTGACCGGGCATGGAAAAGAAATTTATCGGGATCGTTAATCGATTCAATATAAAGGAGTTTAACGCGTAAATCAGCCTCTTCTTCTGAATGGGAATCCCAGTATTCAAGTACCTCTTCAATACCTAACTGAGCTGAGTTTCCCACGGTAATTACCCGTGAAAAATTGACCCCTTTGGGAATTGCCGATTCGAGAATAAATACTGCAGTAGCACCCGAACCTGAAACGAAGTCGCAACCATCAGACTTTAGATGGGGGATAGGGGTCGTGAACACACCTGCATATTCAGGGGTGATTACTCCGATACAATTGGGTCCGATAAGGCATCCTCCGGTTTTATTTACAACGGCAGTCATGCGTTCTTCCAGAATCTTGCCTGCCTCACCCGTTTCGCTAAAGCCCCCTGAGATCACGATAAAGGCCCGGACATTTTTTGTTACGGCGAGGAATTCAACAACTTCAGCACACAACCCAGCCGGGATAGCCAGAATTGCCAGATCGGTTTCGGGCAAATCTTCCAGCTTATTGAAAGTCTTAACCCCCTGGATATTTGAACTGTTGGGATTAAAAACAATCAGATTCCCTTTGTATTCATGTTCCAGCAGATTTTTAAGAATTTTTCCGCCTGGTTTGGTGATATCGTTTGAAGCTCCCACAACAACGATGCTTCGTGGAGCCAGTAATTGCCTGTTTAGCATGATCTTTTACACGTTTCGGTTAACCAATCAAACTTACTTGAAAAATAGACAAATACAAATGAGAACCATCATTAGGGAGATTTAAAACCTTATTTCCTTTTTCAACCTTGGTAGTCAAGAAATCCACAGTTAGATCAACCTTATTGTTCTCCGATTTTAATTCTGTACCTAGTGAGGTTAAAGGAACGTAAATAAGGTTTTTTTGATTATATCCAGTAGAAGGGAGAATATTATGGCAGCCATTAACCATTACTCATTAACCATTTCTCATCTCAATATATTGTTCTCACCGATATTTTTTTAATTTTGGGCTATGGAAAACGGAGAACAAAAAATTTTTGTTTGGTGTAATTTCTCGGAGGGGATGGACGATTCAATCCTGCATGGGATCATGATTGCTTCAACACTCGGGAAAGAACTCTGCCTTTTCCATTTACTGGATAAAAAACTGCATGAAAATGTGGAGGTTGCCGAAGCCAGACTAAGAGGTACAACTGCCAAGGTATCGGGTTACCTTTTAAATCTAAAGGTTCGTTATTTGGTTCGGGATCATGAGATGGTTAAGAGTTTGAATGAACTGTCCGAACGGTATGAATGTCTGGCTCTTGTAGCACATAAGAGTTCAACAAAAGATCTTCTTCCGTTTTTGCAATATGCAGCGTTCCCATTCCTTTTTGTCTCTGCTAAAACAGCACTGGATCAAATTTACAAACAGATTATTGTGCCTGTTGGATACATGAAAAAGAGTAAAGATCTCGCTTTATGGGCGAGCTATCTGGGCAGGCACAATAATGCCATGATCTCCCTTTTTTTGTCTGAGGAGGAGTGGGGTGAGGATCAGAAAACCGTGAAAAACAACCTCTTTTCGATCCAGCGATTTTTCGGCAGATTTAAATTCCCCTTCCAGGTAATCGAAAGCCATACCCCGACGTGGAAGCTTCAAAAAGGCTCCCTTGGTCATGCTTTGAGCCTTAAATTTGCCATGTTGATTATTGCATCGAGTGATAAAACAACATTTCTTGACACCCTTCTGGGATTAACGGAAGAGAAAGTAATCTCAAAATCGGAAGATTTATCCGTGATGTGCGTAAACTCCAGGCGCGATTTTTATACCTTTTGTAGCTAGGTTTCTATAGCTTGTATTAGCCTTCATCTAATGTTCTAAGATTCGGTTTTAAGTGACTGCTATGTCTGCATGCCAAATTTATATTGAATATAAATAGAGCCATTTGGCGTAAATTAGGCGACAAAATTGAGAAAATTAGAATTCCGGATTATTAAAAGTTATACATTTGCGACTTCACTTCCAAGATATAAAGGGTCGTTTTATTTAGAAACTATACAAATAGTCTAATTATAATTATATGGAAAGTAGTGCACTTTTAGTCTTTTTTCTTGCCGCAGTTACCCTGGTCGGGTTTGCGATGGTTTTCTCCAGTTACATTCCGCCAACTTCCACCAATGATGTAAAATTTGAGCCTTATGAATGTGGTATTGAAACCATCGGTGATGCGTGGCTTCAATATACTGTTGGCTATTATTTGTTCGCAATACTTTTCCTCATTTTTGATGTGGAGACGATTTTTCTGTTTCCCTGGGCAATTGTGATGAGAACTGCCGGTTTAACCGGATTTATTGAGATCCTGATCTTCTTTGCGATTTTAGGATTAGGTCTGTTGTATGGATGGAAAAAACATGCGTTAAGATGGGAGTAAATAAAAAAAGCGATTTCGGGAAGAACGATTACCCAATTGTTGCGGAATACGAAGGGGGAGGTATTATACTGGCGCAGTTAGATGCGCTGGTCAATTGGGCGAGGGCTAATTCATTATGGCCGTTAACCTTTGGGACCAGATGTTGTGCGATTGAGTTTATGGCTGCCGGGGCATCGCGTCACGACTTTGCCCGGTTTGGGGCAGAAGTTGCACGCCCTTCACCACGACAGGCCGATTTGATAGTAATCTCAGGAACAATTAATTACAAAATGGCGCCAGTGCTAAGACGGTTATATGATCAGATGCCGGAACCGAAATATGTGATTGCAATGGGTGCCTGCGCAGTCTCCGGAGGGCCGTTTTATTATAACTCCTATGCCATTGTCAAAGGTGCCGACCATGTGATTCCGGTTGATGTTTATGTTCCCGGTTGTCCTCCGCGCCCCGAGGCATTTCTTTATGGCCTGATGCAGTTGCAAAAGAAAATAAAGAGCACAAAAAATTTCGGAAAGGTTAAATACCTGGAAGCTAAGCCAATTAATTCTGATAAATCTTCTCTTTAAATATTGGGTTTTATGACTAACGAAGAATTACAATCCTATCTGACCGAGAGGTTTCCTGAGGCTGAGATTAAACCCGGACCTCAATATGTTGAGATGATAGTTACAAATGCCGCACTCAATAAGACTGCCCGGCAGTTAAAACAGCTGGATGAGATTTCGTTCGACTATCTTTTCTGTCTTACCGGAGTCGATTATGCTGAAAATATGGGAATCGTCTACCACCTGGATTCAACAGTGCACAGGCACATGATGGTTCTGAAGGTTCGAACAGCAGACCGGGTCAATCCGGTTATAGATACCGTGAGTGATGTTTGGATTACTGCAAAATATCACGAGCGCGAAGCTTATGATTTACTTGGAATCCATTTCAACAACCATACCGATTTACGCCGTCTTTTTCTGGACGATGGCTGGGGTTTTCCCCTGCGAAAAGATTATGTGGACGAAGTACGAATTGTAGAACGATAGAATTATGTCCGAAATAAGAGAAGTCATTATTAATAACGACAGGCTTGCCACAGATGAGTATCTGGTCAATATGGGTCCGCAGCACCCTTCAACACATGGCGTGTTACGTTTGCTTGTCAGACTTGAAGGTGAGAAGGTTCTTAATGTTCAGCCTCATACAGGTTACATTCATAGCGGAATTGAGAAAATGTGTGAGGCGATAAGCTATCCGCAGATTATCCATTTGACCGACCGTATGGATTACCTTTCGGCTCACATGAACAACGAAGCTGTCGCCTTATGCGTTGAAAAGGCACTTCAGGTTGAAGTGCCCGACCGGGTCAAATATATCCGCACCATTATGGATGAGTTAAGCCGTCTGGCCTCGCATCAGTTGTGGTGGTGTGTGTTTGGAATGGATATGGGGGCCTTAACCACATTCTTTTATGGTCTTCGCGATCGGGAGAAGATTCTCGACATCTTCGAGGAGACCTGCGGAGCCCGAATGACGGTCAGTTACAGCACCCCCGGCGGGTTGATGTTCGATATTCACCCAAATTTTCAAAAGCGGGTAAAAGAATTTATCACCTACTTCAGAACAAAACTTCCGGAATACGATAAGTTGCTTTCAGGCAATGTGATTCTTAGGGAGCGTGCTGAAGGGATAGGCCATCTGTCACTAAAAGATGCAATTGATTTTGGGGTCACCGGACCATCAGGAAGAGCTTCAGGCTTTTCATGCGATATGCGGAAACACCACCCTTACAGTGCTTATCCATTCGTGAAATTTAATGAGATCCTCGACCATCGCTGCGATACGCTGGCACGGTATGAAGTGCGTATTTTAGAGATGTACGAATCATTATCCATCATCGAGCAATTGATTGATAATATTCCTGAAGGCGATTATGCTGTTAAGATGAAGGGGGTGATTAAACTTCCTGAGGGTGAATTTTATCAACGGGTTGAATCGGCCAGAGGTGAATTTGGGGTTTATATTGTGAGTGATGGAAAGAAGAATCCATACCGTGTTAAATTTCGGTCACCCGGTTTTTCGAACATGTTCGCGCTGAACAAGATGGCCAAAGGGCACAAAATTGCCGACCTGGTTGCAATTATGTCGACACTCGACCTGATTATTCCCGATATTGACCGTTAATAAACATTGAAGATCAACACTGACGCTTAAGATATTTTCAATATGGCATTTAATATTTACGACTTTACAACGTTGACTCACAGTATTCATGTGGGATTGGCAGAAAGTTTTTCACCTGTTGTCGCTACAACCATTGAATGGATAATCGTAGGGGTGACTTACCTTTTATTTGTAGCTCTTTTTGGATTGTTTCTGGTTTATGCCGAACGCAAAGTATGTGCCGCATTCCAGCAACGACTTGGACCAATGAGGGTTGGACCCTGGGGGCTGCTTCAGACAATCGCTGACTTTATTAAGCTGTTAATGAAAGAGCTGATTATGCCTCGCAAGGCTGACTGGTTTCTTTATAACATCGCCCCTTTTATTGTAATCATTGCTTCTTTTATGGCAATTGCGATATTACCTTTTGCTCCAGGATTACAATCTTTCGATTTTGACATCGGTATTTTCTACCTCACTGCGGTCTCCTCGGTGGGTGTTATCGGTATCCTTATTGCAGGGTGGTCGAGTAATAACAAATATTCACTTATCGGAGCGATGCGAAGCGGTGCTCAGATACTTAGCTATGAGTTGTCAGTCTCGTTGTCGCTGCTCACCATGGTTGTTTTTGCCGGATCAATGCAGTTCTCTACGATCGTTGAAGGTCAGCGCGACGCCTGGTATATATTTTCAGGGCATATTCCGGCCATGATCGCTTTCATTATCTTCCTCATTGCAGGAACCGCCGAAACAAACCGGGGTCCTTTTGACCTTGCTGAGGCCGAGTCGGAACTGGTTGCCGGATTCCATACCGAGTATTCGGGTGTGAAATTTGCTATGTTCTTCCTTGCAGAGTATATCAATCTCTTTATCATCTCAGCTGTTGCGGCAACCGTGTTTCTGGGTGGATGGATGCCATTGCATTTTGGTAATCTGGAATCATTTAATCACGTGATGGATTTTATTCCCCCAGTGGTCTGGTTCTTCGGAAAGGTCTTGTTTGTGATTTTTATTATCATGTGGTTCAAATGGACATTCCCCCGCTTACGTGTTGACCAGATACTGACACTGGAGTGGAAATATCTGCTCCCTATTAACCTGGTAAATATTTTACTAATGGCGCTGGTAGTGCTGACGAAATTTCATTTTTAACTGATTTATAAGTAGATATGAAGTCTTTTATCGAATATATTGTTTCAGTCTTTAAAGGGTTGTGGACTCTTCTTGTTGGGATGAAAGTTACTGCAAAGTACTTCTTTACCCCATGGAATCATGTAACACAACAATATCCGGAAAACCGTGATACATTGGTGATGTTTGAACGCTTTCGGGGTGAGGTGATTATGCCACACACTGAGAATAATGAACACTTGTGCACCGGCTGCGGGATTTGCGAAATCAACTGTCCCAACGGTTCAATTGAAATCATTTCAAAATCAATATTAACTCCTGAGGGGAAAAAGAAGCGAATCATCGATCAGCATATTTATCACCTGGGGATGTGTACCCTGTGTAACCTTTGCGTGAAGGCTTGTCCTACCGGAGCAATCGTAATGGGTCAAAAATTCGAACATGCAGTCTGGGACCGTGCCTTGCTTACTAAGGTTCTTAACCAACCGGGATCGAAGATTGCTGAAGGGGTAAAAGAATAATCAGAATATAAAGAATAAGAGTTATGCTTAATCAAGTCATGTTTTTTCTGTTTGGTGCAATGATTGTGATTTTCTCGTTGCTCACAGTTACGAGCAGGAAGATCCTTCGGGCCGCCGTTTTTCTGCTGTTTGTCCTTATTTCAACAGCCGGATTGTATTTTGCACTCAATTACAATTTCCTTGCTGCCGTCCAGTTAACGGTCTATGCCGGAGGTATTGTGGTGTTAATCATCTTTTCGATCCTGCTGACCAGTCATGTGAGTGAGCGGGCGGTAATGGCCCCGTTAAAACAGAGTCTCCTTTCTGCACTGGCAACTGTGGCAGGTGCTACCCTGACATTGATGACAATTCTGAGGTTTACCTTCGTTCCCAGTAGTGCAGCAGATCCTCATTTCAATATTACCGATGTGGGTAATGCCCTGGTCTCTTATAACAGGGATGGTTACGCACTCCCTTTTGAGGTCGTTTCAGTGCTTCTGCTTGCTGCAATGATCGGAGCGATCGTGGTGGCTAAAAAGGAAAAAATGCTTAAGAAATAATTTTCTGTTAATCAATTAATTAAAGTTCAGTTAATTCAACTTTCATATGATCCAGAACATTCCGCTCAGCTATTATTTAATAATCAGTACCCTGATGTTTTTTATAGGCATCTATGGTTTTCTCACCCGCAGAAATCTGATTACCATGCTTATGTCTGTCGAGTTAATTCTTAATTCGGTCAATATCAATTTTGTGGCTTTTAACCGTTATCTCTATCCACAACAGCTTCAGGGGCATTTCTTTATGCTGATTGTTGTTGCGGTTGCTGCTGCAGAGGCAGCCGTTGCGATCGCAATCATTATCAATATATACCGTAATTTTAAATCAATCGATGTTGAAAATGTCGATGAAATGAAATATTGAAAATTTAATAACCGTAAAGAGAATTATCAGTTATGGCCGATTATACGTATACTTTACTTATTCCGCTGATCCCTTTGTTTATGTTCCTGTTGCTCGGACTTACGGGGCATAAAATGAAACCTGTGGTTTCGGGGCTGATCGGGACTTCAGGACTTGGGATTGGTGCAATTCTTGCATATGCTACTGCTATCAGGTATTTTTGGACGGGACATGTTGCCGGAACATCCTATGCTTCAATCAAGGCATTTGAAGTCTCATGGCTGCATCTGACCGAAAAGCTAACCATTCATCTGGGTGTTTTAATTGACCCGATCTCAGTGATGATGTTGGTGGTTATTACAACGGTGTCGCTGATGGTGCATATTTACAGTATTGGTTATATGAAGGGCGATCCCGGTTTTTACAGGTTCTTCTCGTTCCTCTCCCTGTTCAGCTTTTCGATGCTGGGATTGGTATTGGCAACCAATATCTTTCAGATGTATATCTTCTGGGAGCTCGTGGGAGTCTCCTCCTTCCTGCTGATTGGTTATTATTACGAGAAACCGAGTGCGGTAGCTGCTTCCAAGAAAGCATTTATCGTAACCCGATTTGCTGACCTTGGGTTCCTGATCGGTATCCTGATGCTTTCGTTCAACACCGGAACTTACGATTTTCAGACCCTTACAGATCCTCACGGACCTGCTATTGCATCCCTGGGAGGTGCTGCATTCATGGGAATGTCGGTGTTAACCTGGTCACTGATTTTCATATTCGTGGGTGGCGCCGGTAAATCGGCGATGTTCCCGTTCCATATTTGGTTACCCGATGCCATGGAGGGCCCGACACCGGTTTCTGCCTTGATTCATGCTGCAACGATGGTTGTTGCAGGTGTTTATCTGGTTGCCCGTCTTTTTCCGGTTTACGCCCTTGCTGCACCCGATGCCCTTCATGTGGTGGCATGGATAGGTGGATTTTCTTCGATTTTCGCCGCAGTAATCGCCTGTACCCAAACCGATATTAAACGGGTACTCGCGTTTTCAACCATGTCGCAGATTGGTTATATGATGCTTTCGCTTGGTGTTTCTGGTTTTGGAGGCGAAGAGGGCCTGGGATTTATGGCATCCAACTTCCACCTGTTCACCCATGCAATGTTTAAGGCATTGTTATTCCTTGGAGCTGGAGCTGTAATTCATGCTGTTCACAGTAATGAAATTAAGGACATGGGAAATCTTCGCAAATATTTACCCATTACCCATATCACATTTTTAATCGCTTGTCTTACTATCGCAGGTATACCACCGTTCTCGGGATTCTTCAGTAAAGATGAAATTTTAGTTGCCGCATTCCACAGTAATAAAATCCTTTTTGCAATCGAATATATCGTTGCCGGGTTGACTGCCTTTTATATGTTCCGCCTATATTATGGAATATTCTGGGGTAAAAAGACTCACTATCATCACACCCCGCATGAGTCACCACTGGTGATGACAATCCCGCTGATGATTCTTGCATTCGGTTCTGTTTTCGCAGGTTTTCTCCCTTTTCACAATCTGGTTACCTCCGATGGAATAGGATTTGAATCACATATCGACTGGATGATCGCAATTCCTTCGGTTCTGATTGGTGTTATCGGAATTGCCATCGCAACAGTGATGTATAAAAATGAGTCTGCTATTCCCGATAAAATTGCAGCCACATTCAAGCATCTTTATAATTGGGCACACCGCAAATTCTATATGGATGAAGTTTACCTCTTTGTCACCCGCAAGATCATCTTCCGTTATATTTCGGATCCGATTGCATGGTTCGACCGGCATATTGTCGATGGCACAATGAACGGAATTGCCGGAATGACGGTCTATGCTGCCTATGCCATAAAAGGCCTTCAATCGGGAAAACTTCAGCAATATGCTTATGTGTTTGTAGGTGGTACTGTAATCTTAGTCCTTATTTTTGTTTACCTTACTTAAGAAACTGAATATAAGATGAATATACTTAATTTATTTATTGTCATTCCTATTCTCACTGTTGTTGGCATTGTGCTGACAAAGGATTTAAAGCAATCAAGGCTCGTATCTGCGATTGGAATGGGAGTTCAAATGATTTTGTCGTTTATTCTGGTATATCTTTACCTGAAAGAGCGGGCTACCGGAAATACCGCTGCAATGCTCTTTACCTATGATGCCCTTTGGTTTCCAACTTTAAATATTCATTATTCCCTGGGTGTGGATGGTATTTCGGTGGCGATGATCGCCCTTACGGGGATTGTGGTGTTTGCGGGGATATTCGCATCCTGGAAGGTGACCTATTTGCCGCGGGAGTTTTTTATTTCATTGATTATTCTGGCTTCAGGAGTTTTCGGATTCTTTATCTCGGTGGACCTTTTCACGATGTTCCTATTTTATGAATTAGCGGTGATCCCCATGTACCTCCTAATTGGAATCTGGGGTAGTGGTCCGAAGGAATATTCGGCGATGAAGTTGACCTTAATGTTAATGGCAGGTTCGGCAATGCTCATGGTGGGAATCTTGGGAATTTATTTCTTCTCCTCGCCAGATCACACCCATTTAACCTTTAATTTGCTGGAGATATCTAAAATACGGATTCCGATTCAGATGCAACGCTTTCTCTTCCAATTCACTTTTATTGGGTTTGGTATTCTTGGTGCGCTCTTCCCATTTCATACCTGGTCTCCCGATGGTCATGCCTCAGCGCCGACTGCTGTTTCGATGCTTCATGCCGGAGTATTAATGAAACTTGGAGGCTATGGCGCGTTTCGCGTTGCGATTTTTCTTATGCCTGAAGCTGCTCACGAACAAGCCTGGATTTTCCTTATTCTTACATCGGTCAGTGTTGTTTACGGTGCATTTTCCGCCGCGGTTCAAAACGACCTTAAATATATTAATGCCTATTCATCGGTAAGCCACTGCGGTCTTGTACTCTTTGCAGTTCTGATGATGAACCAGACTGCGATGAATGGTGCCATTGTTCAGATGATCTCTCATGGTTTGATGACAGCCCTCTTCTTCGCTCTGATCGGGATGATTTATGGCCGGACACATACCCGTATCATACAGGAGATGGGTGGTCTGATGAAGGTAATCCCTTTCTTAGGTGTTGTTTATGTGATCGCCGGTCTGGCTTCTCTTGGGCTTCCGGGATTCAGCGGCTTTGTGGCAGAGATGATTATTTTCACCGGAGCTTTCCAGCATGTGGATGTCTTTCATCGCGTTATTACTATTGTAGCCGCCTCGTCGATTGTTATTACTGCCGTTTATATTCTTCGGGTTGTAGGTCTTTTATTAATGGGGCCTATTAAAAATGACCATTTCCTTCATCTTGATGATGCTAAATGGTATGAAAGGATCTCAACAATCACGTTAGTATTGGCAATTACTGCAATTGGAGTTGCTCCGTTCTGGCTAACCAATATGATCAATTTCAGTCTTGCTCCGATTGTTGAAAAGCTCTCTGCAATTCAGATAACCAGTTTGTTTTAATTGAATTATTCAGTTTAATAAGATAATATTCTATGAACTTTAGCGATATTCTGACCATGAGACACGAACTGATGCTCACTTTGCTGGCATTGGTAGTGCTGATCATTGACCTCAATCTTCACAACAGGGATAAGCATCTGATCATTCCGATAACACTCTCGCTCTTTTTTATCCATACCCTGGTCGGTTTCCTTCCGGTCGATAAAAGCGTCCTCTTCGGTGGTATGTACCGGACTAATTCATTGCTGGTGATGATGAAAAACATTCTGAATGTCGGGGTATTAATCATTCTTCTGCAATCGGTAACCTGGTTAAAAAAGGAGGAGAACAGGGAAAAGATCAGTGAATATTTTATTCTGTTATTCTCCACGCTGATCGGTATGAATTTTATGATTTCATCAGGCGATTTTTTGATGTTTTATCTTGGTTTGGAGTTAGCCACAATTCCTGTTGCCGCACTTGCAGCTTATACGCATCACAATACTAAATCTGCTGAAGCGGGGATCAAGTTACTGCTAAGTTCTGCACTCTCTTCGGGAATACTCCTTTTTGGAATTTCGCTTATTTACGGTTCAACAGGATCGATCTATTACGATACGGTCATGGAATTGTATCAGAATTCACCCATGCAGGTAATGGCATTTATTTTCTTCTTTACCGGCATGGCCTTTAAGATCTCACTGGTTCCATTCCACTTATGGACCGCTGACGTTTATGAAGGTGCTCCTATCAATGTAACCTCTTATTTATCTGTCATTTCAAAGGGTGCAGCCGCATTTATTCTGATTATTGTAATGTTTACAGTTTTCAATAAACTTGCTCCAATCTATAATCATATCCTATATCTGATCAGTGTTCTGACTATGACGATCGGAAATCTGTTCGCCTTACGCCAGAAAAACATGAAACGGTTCCTGGCTTTCTCCTCCATAGCCCAAGCAGGCTTTATCCTTCTTGGTATCCTTGGTGGAAATATTCTGGGGATGACCTCGGTGATTTATTTTGTTCTTGTTTATATCTTCTCAAACCTGGGTGCTTTCGGAGTCGTTTCTGCCATTCAGACCGTTACTGGTAAAGAGTCAATGGATGATTATGACGGATTATATGCCACCAACCCAAAACTGAGTCTGTTGATGATGCTGGCGCTATTTTCGCTAGCCGGTATTCCACCGGTGGCCGGATTCTTTGGTAAGTTCTTCCTCTTTGCCTCTGCAGCATCTGCCGGTTATTACTGGTTGGTTTTTATTGCAGTTTTAAACGCAACGGTCTCCCTGTATTATTATCTGCTGGTTGTAAAGGCAATGTTTATTAATAAGAATGAAACTCCTCTGGCTTATTTTAAAAGCGATTTGGCAACCAGGACGGGATTAATATTAAGCGGATTGGGAATCTTTATTCTTGGGTTCTGGAGTCAGATCTATGAGATAATCAACAGTCTGAGTTTCGGGATTATTCATTAACCCGATTTTAATCGAATTCAACAGGTGGTATCCATTTCGGGTACTGCCAAAGTAAGCTAAAAACAAAAAAACATGACACTGAGAGCAAAACATATTGTTGAGGAAATAAACGGAACTCGTTGCACGATTATTGAAAAAGGGGCAAAGGCAGATCGTCTTGATTTTTTAAAGACGTTGCTGGAATTTAACAACTATGAAATACTTGTTGCTGACGAAGCCATTATCGAGGGAGAACCGGCAACTTTTACCATCGGCACGACGAATCTGGTTTTTAATCCGGTGATTGCGGTGTACGAAATGTCATTGAAAACACCTGAAGGAGAGAAGGTATCCCCGGCTTACTGGAATCAGCTTTCAACAGATTGCGTCGATGAATATTGGGATTTTGTAAAATAAAGTCAGACTGGTATATTATTAAATTGATTTTCGATTTTCTTTTGAATTTTTTCCATTAAAAGAAAAACCGTTATTTCATCGTTCAGGCTTAAACCCGGGTTATGTTTCCCTTTTAGTGTCAGAATAAAATCGATAATTTGCTCCCTTAACGGATTTTCAGATCTACCCGTAATTAATTCTGCCGGCTGATTTAAGGGCCAACGGTTAATCTTGTTTTTTTCAAAGTCAACGGTTGTTGTTTCTCCCCCTGAGTGAATGGAGAGCAGATGTGCCGGTTCCTGCTCACAGAATTTAAGTGTTAGGGTGGCAACAGATCCGTTTTTGAAGTTAATATGTATATTTATGACATCGGGCTCCATGTATGGGCGAGTTCCACAAAATAGATCCACCTTGTGAACTACTGAACCAGCCGCCCGCAGAATTACTAAAAGATTATTATACAACAACTCATTTATTTGGTCATATTTCCCCGGTGCAGTTTGAGAAGCCTCGATAAAAGCAGTTAGATTGAACTGATTTCTAATCTGTTCCAAAAAAGGATGAAACATGAAGTCATTCTGAATCCGGATGTAAGTGCCTCCTTCATTAGCCAGATGCACCAACTGTTTATGCTCCTGGGCATTCAGGTTAAGTTTATCTGTAAGAAACAGATGGCATCCACTTCTGATTGCAAAGGAGAGAAAGTCAAATGTGCAGAATTGAGGGTCACCAACAATTAACAGATCACAAAGTAATGGGATGATCTCCGGCGATGAAAAGATTTGAGCCCGGTCATAAGGGGTGTGCACTCTTTTTCCGGCATAAAATATCCCATCCCATTCAATCCCCTCGATATTTCGAAAGGTATCAAACGGAAATTTTTCTTTTTCGTCCGGTATTATAATTGCAGTACTTAACATTCTGAAACAAATATACTTTTATACCTGATCGGGTTACACCCTCCTTCATTGTTTTTATCAACCACCTGATGTTGACAAACCCCGATTTTATGATAATTTTGCAAATTGTCAGACCAATTACTGGAGTATAACCTTTTTTAGAATTAATAAACGATGGCTCGGATAGCGGATACATTTATGCATCAGGGGATGCGGCGTAAACTGGTGGAGGAGATCAGGAAAAAAGGGATTACCGATGAGAAAGTTCTGGAGGCAATAGGATCAATTCCACGCCATTTGTTTATGGACACCACTTTTGTTCAATTTGCCTATATCGATAAAGCCTTTCCCATAGCTGCAGGACAGACAATTTCACAGCCATATACTGTTGCATTTCAATCGCAGGCTTTACAAATAAAAAAATTTGAAAGGGTACTGGAAGTTGGAACAGGTTCCGGATATCAGGCCGCGGTGCTTTGTAAAATGGGGGCTTCTGTGTTTACCATCGAAAGGCAGAAATCCTTATATGAATTTGCCCGTAATCTCCTTCCCGGATTGGGTTACCGTCCTCATTTTTTCTACGGTGACGGTTATCTGGGACTTCCTACCTATGGACCCTTTGACAAGATTATCGTGACTGCCGGGGCCTCTTTTGTTCCCGAGCCTTTGAAGCAACAATTAAAGATCGGGGGTATATTGGTTATACCAGTTGGAAATGACAATTTACAAATCATGAAAATCATAACCCGTATCAGCGAAACTGAATTTACAGAAGTAGATAAAGGAGGTTTTGTATTTGTGCCACTGCTCAAGGGGTTATCGGATTGATAATATGCCTCATGCCTAAAACAAAGCGGGAACATCCCAAAGAAAAAGTTAACCTTCATCGGCAAAATCGTCACCGTGAGCGTTACGATTTTAAATTGCTGACTGAGAATTGTCCGGAATTAGCGCAGTTTGTCAGACCAAATCCTTACGGTGATGATTCGATCGATTTTTTTAATCCCGATGCTGTACTGATGCTTAATAAAGCATTGTTAAACCACTATTACAATATCACGAACTGGAGTATTCCTGCCGGTTATTTATGCCCACCAATCCCGGGAAGAGCCGATTATATTCATCATTTAGCGGATCTGCTTGGAAGCAGTAATCACGGAGATATCCCAGGAGGAGATCAAATCAGATGCCTCGATATTGGTGTTGGTGCCAATTGTGTTTACCCCATTATTGGAATTAAGGAATACGGCTGGTCGTTTGTTGGCGCCGAAATCGATCCGGTGGCCATTGAATCGGCGCGTAAAATCGTTGATTCAAATCCAATATTAACCGGTAAGGTTGAATTGAGATTGCAGATTAATCCCCGAAATATTTTTGAAGGGGTGATTAAAAAGGGGGAATATTTTGATTTGTCAATTTGTAATCCACCATTTCACGCCTCTGCTGCAATGGCTCAAGCAGGAACGCTCAGGAAATTAAATAACTTATCCTCAAAAAAAATCACCAAACCACACCTGAACTTTGGCGGGCAGCAAGGTGAATTATGGTGCGAAGGGGGTGAACTACGTTTTGTTAAGGAAATGGTTTTCCAGAGTAAACAATTTAAAGAATCCTGTTTTTGGTTTTCATCGCTCATTTCCAAAGAATCAAATCTTAAACAGATCTATGCTTTCTTAAAGATCGTGGAGGCTACCCAAGTCCGGACTATTCCGATGGGACAGGGGAATAAGCTAAGCAGAGTTGTAACCTGGACATTTCTTGCAAAGGCAGAACAGATAAAATGGGCCACTGAAAAGTGGAGGTATTGACAGAGGGTTCCAAAAAATAGAGAGAAGCGCCAAAGTGATTCAATTGAACCCTTAAAATAAACAGAGATGTACCTCGCAATCACAAGTGTAATTCCTATTAATGATTATAACCTTATCCTGACTTTTGAAAATGGGGAAAAGCGTCAGTTTGATATGAATCCGTTTTTAGATAAGGGCATTTTCAAAGAGCTTAGAAATATTGCAAAATTTAATTCTGTCAGGATTAGTTTTGATACGATACAATGGGATAACGAAGCAGACCTGGATCCTGAAACTCTATATTTAGATAGTGTCAGGATAAATGAGAATTCTGATTTATAAACTTTAAAATATCAAACCTTGATTGAGTTAAACTTAAAGCAAATAGCTGTCATTGAGAAGTATCTAAAGGGTGAAATATCAGCGTTTCAGACTTCAGAAGAGGACATGATTACCTTTGGAGAAGTAATCAATAAGGCTGTAAAACTAATTCAGGAAAGCGATGAAGATTGCGGAGATGATCTAATTATCTGGTTTTATGACAAATACAAAGAGCAATTAAGTTTAAATTAAGCAGTAAAGCTCTGGTTCTTAAGATACAAAATGAATTTAATTCCTGTCAGCCATTTCCTGGCTGCATATGGACCTCAAAGCCTTGCTCCTTTTGTGGGAAAATACCTGGGTCCCGTGATGGAAAAGCAAAAGGTGGAAATATGAATGCCCCAAAGTAACTTCAAAAAGATTACTCTGGGAATTTGAAGATATAGGAGATCGATTAATTTGATCTTACTAAACCATTTTTTACCTTTGTTGCGCCGGATAAAATCAAGGTCGCAGATTCCTGGCTGAATCAATTTTAGTGGTAAGTGCTACATATTTAGATATTTAATACCCGTCAAATCAATTATGCAAATAAAAAAGTTCACATTTAATCCGGTCGAAGTAAATGCCATTGTATTATGGGACGAAACACTGGAGTGTGTGATTATTGATCCTGCGTGCTTTTACCCCTATGAAGAACAGGAACTAAAAACCTTCATCGAAGCAAATCACCTCAAACCGGTTCGGTTGCTCAATACTCATGGCCATTTCGATCACCTGATGGGAAATGGATTTGTTGAGAAGACCTGGGGATTGAAGAGTGAGATTCACAAGGAGGATAATTTTCTGGTTGAACAGGCAGCTAATCAGGCTTTAATGTTTGGAATGCCGATGGTTAATCCTCCGTTACCCGGTCGTTACTTCGAGGATGGTGATCTGATAACCTTTGGTAATTCAACCTTAAAAGTGATTTTTGTTCCCGGTCATGCACCGGGAGGAGTTGGATTTTATTCCGAAGCTGATAAGGTTTTAATCGGAGGCGATATTCTCTTTTATGGTTCTGTTGGCCGTACTGATCTTCCACGAGGTAATCATGAACAATTGATTTCCGGAATAAAGGAAAAACTGTTAGTCCTTGATCCCGAAGTTAAGGTTTATTGCGGCCATGGCCCTGATACCACTATCGGTGCAGAGAAAAAAAATAACCCCTTTCTAAATTGATTACCTGACATGTCAGGTAATCAATTTAGAAAGGGTACTTTATATTTAAATTTTAATCAGCCAGTTGTCAGCCGCCAGTTGCCAGCTGCTAATTTTTAATAACAGCGCTAATTTTAATAAATAAAAACAATGGCAATAGATAAATTTGCAAGCCGACATATAGGACCGCGCGAAGAGGATATCCAGGAAATGTTAAAGGTGATCGGGGTAGATTCACTTGATGAGTTGATCGATCAGACTATTCCTTCCAATATTCGGTTGGCGAATCCATTAAATCTTCCCAACGGATTAACTGAACGGGAGTATTATCGCAAGATCATGAAACTTGCGAAGAAGAATAAGGTTTTCAATACCTATATCGGAATGGGATGGTATGACACGATCACTCCATCAGTGATTTTGCGCAATATCCTGGAAAACCCTGTTTGGTACACCTCTTATACTCCATACCAGGCTGAGATTTCGCAGGGAAGGCTTGAGGCATTACTTAATTTCCAGACTATGGTTTGCGAAATGACTGCCATGCCG
This sequence comes from Prolixibacteraceae bacterium, assembly GCA_947475715.1. GTDB lineage: Bacteria > Bacteroidota > Bacteroidia > Bacteroidales > Prolixibacteraceae > JAAFHB01. The sequence goes on along the minus strand of CANJNY010000004.1, from coordinate 3,683 downwards.
CTGGCCAATGCCTCTCTTTTGGATGAAGCAACAGCTGCAGCAGAGTCTATGCATATGATGTATGCACTTCGTTCGAGGGCGCAGGAGAAAGCCGGCGCAAATGTTTGCTTTGTTGATGAGCTGATTTGGCCTCATACGCTTGATGTATTGATTACCAGGGCAGAACCATTGGGTATTGAGCTTATAGTCGGAAGTTTTAAAGATGCCATTGCCGAAGATAATTGGTTTGGAGCTATTTTACAGTATCCAAATTCCAATGGTGAAATTGAGGATTATGCTCAATTTACTAAATCTGTTCAGGAAAAAGGGTGCAAGGTTTCAGTGGCGACAGACTTACTCGCTCTTGCATTGATTACCCCTCCGGGTGAGTGGGGTGCAGACATTGTTTTCGGCTCTTCACAACGTTTTGGCGTTTCGATGGGTTACGGTGGCCCGATTGCCGCATTCTTCGCAACGCGGGATGAATACAAAAGGGATCTGCCCGGCAGGATCATCGGTGTTTCGAAAGATGTCAACGGAAAGACTGCCCTTCGTATGGCGCTTCAGACGCGCGAACAACATATCAAACGTGAGAAAGCAACTTCAAATATCTGTACCGCACAGGCACTCCTGGCAACGATGGCCGGAATGTATGCCACTTATCATGGCCCCGAAGGGATCAAGGCTATTGCAGACAGGGTCCACAGCATTGCCACCCTCTTATCGGACCAGATTAACAGACTGGGCTATGAACAGGTTAATCCAAATTTCTTCGATACCATTAGAATTGACCTTCCCAGACATGTAAAGCGGGAAGATATTGAATGGCTTTCAACCGATTTGGAGATGAATTTCCGTTATTTTCCTAACGGACAGGTTGGTTTAAGTATTGATGAAACAACGAATATTGAAGATATTAACTGGATTTTGGAAGTTTTTGCAAAGGCTGCCAACAAACCTGTTCCAGTGATTGCCACAATTCCGGAGAATTTGACCATTGCTGCTCAATATGTGCGTAAATCGTCATTTCTTAAACAGAATGTTTTCAGCAAATACCGTTCAGAGACTGAGATGGCCCGTTATATTAAACGGTTGGAAAAGAAAGATATCTCGCTGGTTCACTCAATGATTTCTCTGGGATCGTGTACGATGAAGCTCAATGCCGCAACGGAAATGTTACCACTTAGCTGGATCGAATTTAATGGAATACACCCCTTCGTCCCTAAAAATCAGGCAATGGGATACCAGGAACTTATGGAAGAGTTGCGACGTGACCTTGCTGAAATTACCGGTTTTGCCGATATATCCTTGCAGCCAAATTCAGGTGCTGCCGGTGAATATGCCGGACTGCTTGTGATCAGAGAATACCATAAAAGCAGAGGGGAAGGTCACCGGAATGTAGCGTTAATCCCATCATCTGCCCATGGGACAAACCCAGCCAGCGCTGTAATGGCAGGGATGAAGGTAGTGGTTGTCCCTTGTGATGAAAGGGGTAATATCGATGTCGAAGCCCTTAAGATTAAGGCAGAAGAGTATAAGAATGATCTTTCATGCTTTATGGTCACTTATCCTTCAACACACGGTGTGTTTGAATCTTCAATTACTGAAATGTGCAGCATAATCCACCATTTTGGAGGACAGGTTTATATGGATGGTGCCAATATGAATGCTCAGGTTGGGTTAACCAACCCAAGTCGGATAGGGGCAGATGTTTGCCATCTGAATCTTCACAAAACCTTTGCCATTCCCCACGGTGGTGGTGGACCCGGAGTCGGTCCTGTTTGTGTAGCTCAGCATCTTGTTGAGTTTTTACCTACCCATTCGGTAATGAATAACGGTCATGTGGGAATTCATGCCGTTGCGGGTGCACCATGGGGAAGCGCTTCCGTACTGACAGTTACCTATGGCTATATCAAGATGCTTGGTGCCGATGGTCTTACCGAGTCTACCAGAATAGCAATTCTGAATGCAAATTATATTGCCACACGTCTGAAAGATAATTACGGAATCCTCTATACCGGAGAACATGGGCGTGTAGGGCACGAAATGATTCTTGAATGCCGCCATCTGAAGGCATCTTCAGGGATCTCCGAAACTGATATCTCCAAACGACTGATGGATTATGGATTTCATGCTCCAACACTCTCATTTCCGGTTCATGGAACCCTGATGGTGGAGCCTACCGAGAGCGAATCAAAAGCGGAGCTCGATCGTTTTGTCGATACGATGAATGCAATTTATGAAGAGATCAAAGAGGTTGAAACAGGAGTTGCCGATAAAGTGGATAATGTATTGATGAACGCCCCTCATACCGCAGAAATGCTGACTTCCAATGAATGGTCACATACCTATTCGCGAGAGAAGGCTGCTTACCCGCTTCCATGGCTTCGCGAGAATAAGTTTTGGGTACCCGTGGGCCGCGTGGATGCCGCCTGGGGTGATCGTAACCTGTTCTGCACCTGCGAGCCGCTGGACAGTTACAAATAATTGGTTCTTAAACAGCCATGACAGGGGTTTAAACCCTGTCATGGCTAAATTAATATTTACTTATGGTATTATTCCCCAATGCCAAAATTAACCTCGGCCTGAATATTCTTCGTAAGCGGGATGATGGTTATCATGAACTTGAAACAGTTTTTTACCCGATCGGCCTTAAGGATGGTTTGGAGTTTATTGAAAATAAGGATAATAAAATTAATTTTTCAGGCTCGGGTATTTCTCTTGACATTGATTCAGAGGAAAATATTATTGTAAAAGCTTACCGATTACTCGCTGCTGATTTTCCGCTTCCGGGACTTGATATCCACTTACACAAGGTTATTCCCTTCGGTGCCGGATTGGGAGGTGGTTCATCGGATGCTGCTTTTTTACTAAAGGGACTAAATACTTTCTTTGAACTGGGATTGACCAATGTCCAATTAAGAGGGTATGCCCTTCAGTTAGGTGCAGACTGCTCTTTTTTTATCGAAAACCGACCTGCCTTTGCCGCAGGAATAGGGGAAAAGCTTCAAAGCATCGACTTAACTTTAAGAGGTGTTTATTTGGTTCTTGTGAAACCTCCGTTTGCAGTCGGAACTAAGGAGGCGTATGAAGGAATCAAACCTGCTATACCTCACTTCTCCTTATCTGATTCCATCGGTCAGCCATTAGAAAAATGGCAGGATATTGTTTTAAATGATTTTGAAGCATCTGTATTTCTCCACTTTCCGAAGATTGCCCAAATCAAATCCAGATTACTTGAAAGCGGAGCTTTTTATACAGCTATGTCAGGCACTGGTTCGTCGGTCTTCGGATTATTTAAAGATGAGCCCGCAATAAAGGAGGATGATTTTCCGGCAGAATGCTTTATTTGGAAAGAGTGGCTTTCGACTTGAGAATAATTCAAAATGAGAAAAGTCAAAATTCAAAATGCAACGTTTGAGATTTGCCGTTGATGGAGCGATTTCCTCTCCTTCACATACGCGAAATCGAGCTCAAACCAGTTGCATTTTGAATTTTACTAGTTACAATTTTAATTAATAAACGATTATCTCATCAGCAAACAGAAATCCATGTTGACCGTTTTTTGCAAAGACCCTGATATACCTTGCCTTCTTTCCGGAAAGGTTAAACTCGAAATTTTTCAGTGTCAGCTCCGATTGGGTTAAAGGGATATCATTGGTAATCGGATTGATCTTTTTAAACTCTTTCCCATCATCCGAAAG